>JACMOQ010000372.1 GCA_014377905.1 Acetobacteraceae bacterium
AACTGAATCGTCTGGGTTCAGGCTCAGGTTCAGCAGGATTTGGCCATATCTGGTCAACCCCTCAGCGAGTTCGACAAATCCGTCGTGATCGCCATCCTGCGCGAGCGTTGGGGTGTGCGACATAGTTCCATCGGTGAAGCCGTGGATGTGTTGCGGGTGTACTTGCCCCGGTTCCATGCCTTGGGCATCAATCTGGATCGTAACATTATGGTTCTTGTTGTCGAGAAGCAGGGCCGCACCGCCGCTGACGCCAGAATTGTTCAACGCAATGAAGCGGGTCGCGAATACTTCCATGTCGTCCGAGTGCTCGGCAAGCATTGGGTTGGAGCCAAGCGAGCTTACGTTCATTCCGTCCATGATATGAGCCTCCAGCTGGGTTGCCACCGCAATGCGCGGTATGAGCAAACGCTAGATGCAACCAAAGTCGACGCAACAGAGTCGGAAAATACTCAATAATTTTGCGGAATATCGAACGATTTAAATTATTTACAGTATCAGAAAAAATTTTATATTCTGCGAAACCAATCCATATATGTAATCTAGTTTATTGCAAGTTATGGCGTCAGACTCTTGTAAGGAATGCCAAATTCGACAGTGATTAAATTTAATTAATTCCGAATCGCTGATACTGCAACAAATCCAGCACCGGTCCCGCCACGCCGTGTCCGGTAAGCAACGCATGCGCCTGGCCGCGATGATGGGTCTGGTGGTTGAACACATGCGCCAGCGCCTCGATCAGCTTCTGCTCGAACTCATCCGGCGTCGAAACCCGGCGATAGTGAATGCTGCCCTGATAGGCCGCCTCATCCAGCCCATCGAGATAGGCAACGATGCGGGCATCCTCGACCACCCGCGCGGCCCGCAGCAGGGCAAAATCCTCGAACAGAATGGCATTAAGCCGATCCGGCACTGTTCCGGTCGGAGCAGTGCCGGTAATGCGTTGGAACCACACCCGGTCAGTGGTCAGAAGATGATTAAGCGTGCCGTGCACTGAACCAAAAAACGCCCCCTTGTCGGCGCGATATTGGGCGTCGGTCAGGCCGGCGGCGGCCGCGTAAAGCGCCGCGTTGGCCCAGGCATTATAGCGTGCAAACATCTGGAAATAGGACTTCATCGGGCTTTCCTTGTTCGGTATTCCGCAGGTTTGCCGCACGCTGCTTGAACGTCAATGTTGGCGTCTCGGCGTGCACCCGCTAGACAACCCCCAGACCCGAGCCGGAGACCGCACCATGGGCATCACCGCCCCCCCCGCCGAAACCGCCTGGCTGCTGGCGCGCATTGTCGGCTACACCGCAATGGGCCAGGACGACATCGCCGCCATCCTGGAAGAAGCCACCCGCATTGCCGAAGGCGTGCTCGCCCCCCTCGATGCACAAGGCGACCGGATCGGGGCAAAATGGGCGGCCGGCCGCGTAACCCTGCCCGATGGGTTCGACGTTGCCTTTCGCGCCTATGCCGACGGCGGTTGGATCGGCATTGCCGCCGACCCCGAATTTGGCGGCCAAGGCGTTGACGAGGTCATTGCGCTTGCCGCGTTTGAACCGGTTTCGTCAGCCAATATGGGCTTCGGCCTGTGCCCGCTGCTGACCCAGGACGCGATCAAAGTGCTAAGCATGCACGGCACCGACGAGCAGCGCGCCCGCCTGCTGCGCCCGATGATCGAAGGCCGCTGTACCGGCACCATGTGCCTGACCGAACCGCAATCGGGGTCTGACCTGTCTGGCGTGCGCACCAGCGCGAAACCGAATGGCGACGGCACCTTCGCCATTACCGGGCAGAAGATTTTCATCACCTATGGTGAACACCAACTCACCGAAAATATCCTCCATCTGGTGCTCGCCCGGCTTCCCGATGCCCCCGCCGGCAGTGCCGGGATTTCGCTGTTCGCGGTGCCCAAGCGCCGCGCCGACGGCTCGGCCAACGGGGTAAGGTGTCTGTCGATCGAAAGAAAGCTCGGCATTCATGCCAGCCCGACCTGCGTGATGGGATTCGCTGCGGCGCAAGGCGAGTTGGTTGGTGCCGAACATCGCGGCCTTGCCTGCATGTTCGCAATGATGAATGCAGCCCGTCTTGGTGTTGCCATGCAAGGCGTTGCCGTCGCGGAACGCGCCTTCCGCCGCGCCACCGTTTTCGCCGCAGACCGCCAGCAGGGTGGGGCGGCGATCAGCGACCACCCCGATGTCCGGCGCATGCTGTGGACGATGCGCGCCCTTGCGCTCGGCGGCCGGTTGCTGACGCTCTACGCCGCCAATTGCGCCGAACCGCGCGCCAGCCTGCTGATCCCGGTGGCCAAATCGTGGTGCACGGATGCAGGCGTCGAGGCCGCGTCCACCGGCGTGCAGGTCCATGGCGGCATGGGCTTTATCGAGGATACCGGCGCCGCCCAGTATTTTCGCGATGCCCGCATCGCCCCGATTTACGAGGGCACCAACGGCATCCAAGCACTGACCCTGCTGCGCCGTGGCCTGCTGCGCGACCAAGGTGCCGCGGTCGCGGCCTTGCTGGATGAAATCGCCGATGACGCGCCGCTGCTGATCCCCGCGGTCGAGACCGCCCAAGCTGCCGCCGATGCCATGCGCCAGGCCGATGCCCGCGTGGCCGAGGCCGGGGCGGTGGCGTTTCTCGCCATCATCGGCACCCTCACCGCCGGTTGGTTGTGTGCGCGGGTGCTGGCTGAGGCCGATGCCCCGCCGCCCGCCCGCAGCGCCGCATCAGTCTTTCTCGACCAGATCATGCCACGAATTGCCATGCATGCGGCCACAATTACCGCCACCCCTGCCCTTGTCGGCCTCGGCGCCATTGCCTGATCGGAGCGTTGTCATGCGTATGCTGCCCGTCCTGTTCACCGCCGCCCTGCTCGCGCTCGCCGCCTGCCAAATCGTGGAAACCCAAGCCGGCGCCTGCCAGCTCGCCCCGCCGATGCGATCGGAGGAGCGGCCGAAACCGCCAGTGTCAGAAGATGAACAACTCTGGCAGCCCGGACACTGGGACTGGACGGGTGGGTCATACGTCTGGCGCGCCGGTGCCTGGGTCAAGCGCGACAGTGGCAGCAATCTGTGGATGGACGGGCACTGGCGTCGCGATACCGTGCCGCAACCGTGCTTCTGGGTGCCGGCGCACTGGATGTAGCGCCCCTGCGACGATTGCGGTTAACCATTCCGCAATCTGCCTGATCCATCATACCGTTGCTCGGTGGGAAGCCGCCGGATGTATGATGGAG
>JACMOQ010000373.1 GCA_014377905.1 Acetobacteraceae bacterium
GCGGCACCCCCAGCGTCAGCACGGCTGTGATGACCGGAATCAGAAGACATGGAAGTAGCGCGGACCCGAGTGCCGTAAGCGGCCGCGTTCGGGCGGCCCCGGAACCCAATCTTGCATAGCGCGTTTTGCCCCGCGCAGCCGCATCGGCGGCAAGCAGAGCAAGGCAGCAAACGACCAACACCATCGCCAGCATATTGGCGGGCGGGCCGCTATATCCGGATTGGAATTGGTCGATGATGGCGGTGGTGAAGGTATCAAATCGGATCATCACAAATAGCCCGTATTCAGCGAGCAAATGCAGCCCGACTAACAACGCCCCGCCGCATAATGCCAGACGAAGTTGGGGCAGCACGACCCGGCGGAACACCTGCCATGGCACGAGGCCGAGTGCGGCGGCGCTGTCCTCCAGTGCCGGATCAAGTCGGCGCAAGGTCGCCGCGACCGGCAGATAGACAAACGGGAAATAGGCCAGCACTGACACAAGCACCGCAGCCCCCAGCCCGTGCAACCCAGGCACCACCGTCACCCACGCATAGCTATGCACGAAGGCTGGAACCGCTAGCGGCGCAACTGAGAGCCATGCCCAAAAGCGCGCGCCGGGAAGATCGCTGCGTTCGGTGAGCCAGGCCAGGGCAATCGACAGGACCGCGCAAATCGGAACGGTTGCGACGGTTAACAAAGCAGTATTGAGCAGCAACTCCCCCACCCGTGGCCGCAGGACCAGCGTGGCAACCATCTGCCAGCCAGCCTGCAACCCCACCCAGCCAACAAAGCCGAGCGGCACCAGGGCGGCGATCGAGATCAGCAGCGCCACCGCTGCCATCATGCGCGTCAAGCCATTCATAACCCTGATTTGCGCGCGTTCCGCCTCTACAGCAAGCCAGCCGCGATCATCATTTCGGCCACCTTGGCGCTGTTCAAGCGTGATGGTTCGACCAGGGGGGCCTGCAAATCGGCCAGCGGCACCAGCGACGGGTGCGAGGCGGCACCAACGCCGACAGCATATTCGAACGAGTCACCAGTGCGCAGAATAGCTTGCCCACCCGGGCCCGCGATCCATTTCACCAAGGCTTGCGCCTGCACCGATCGCCGCGAGCTGGCGAGCACACCGGCGCCCGAGATGCTGACAAACGCGCCCGGGTCCTGCCCGCGAAAATAATGCAACCCAGTATTATTGCTGTTTTCGCCGGTTTTGGCCTGATCGCCGAACCAATAATAATGGTAGATCACCGCGCCATCGAATTGCCCGGCATTGACTGCCTTCATCGCTGCACCATTGCCGCGGATGGCGATGGCGTTGGTTTTCATGGCAGCGAGCCAAGCCGCCGTGGCTGGCACCCCCTTGGTTTCCAGTAATGCGCTTACGATCGCCTGAAAATCGGCGCCGGAGGGGGAGGCGGCCCAACGGCCTTTCCAGCCGGGTTCGGCAAGGTCGAGCAGGGATTTCGGCAATTGCGCCGGGGTAAGCCTGGTCTTGTTATAGGCAAACACTGTGCTGCGTGCAGCAATGCCGACCCAAAGTCCGCTTGCGGGTCGGAACGCGGCCGGCGTTTGGGCTAGGGTATCGGGCGGCAAGGCAACGAAAAGTCCGGCGCGCTCGACCAGCGCAATCGCCGGCGAGTTCTCGGTCAGGAACACATCAGCCGGGGATGCCGCGCCTTCTTGGACGATTTGATTGCCAAGTTCAGTGTCGCTGCCATTGCGCAAAGTGACGGCAATCCCGGTCTCGCGGGTGAACCCCTCAACCCAGGCTTTAGTCAGGCTGACATGTTGGGCGTTGTAGACCACCAATGGCGCCGACGCCTGGGCTGCAGCCCGTTCAGGGGCGATTGTCAGTAAGGCCCCGAAAAGCAATGCGCCGGCGATCGGTAAGGCGAAGAACTTCATGATCATCTCCAGGCCGCGCGATGAAAGCGGCAAAGGGGTTCGTGATTGCGACGCATTCTCAATTAGAGCAATGCCATCAACCTGTCCAGAGGCCCTTGTGCTGGACTTGTATGCCATCCGAGCCGGCTGTTACGCTCGGACCGATGTTCACCGCGCCACCAACAGCGGTAACACCAGGGAGCTTAAGTATGACCGTCATACGGTTTGAGGTTGATCGCCACATCGCGCTGGTGACCATCGACCGTCCGCCGGTGAACGCCTTCAACCGCGCCATGCGTGACCAATTGATTGCGGCCTTGGCGCAGGCGTTGGCCTGATGGCAGCCTACAATATTTATTTTGCCGCCGAGGAAGCGAGCTTCGGCATGCCGGAGATCAATGTCGGCCTCGCCGGCGGGGCGGCGATGCTGAACACGCTGTTTGGCCGGTCAAAAACCGGTATTTCAAGGCCGCAAAACTCGTCCCTAACCGAGGAAACCACGATGGCTGACACAACCGGATACCGCCCGCTGACCGGACGGGCCTTTCTTGTCACTGGGGCAGGGCATGGCATTGGCCTGGCAACCACCAAGCGTTTGCTGGGCCTGGGCGCGACGGTCGGGATCAATGATCTGCGGCAGAATTTTGTTGATGAGGCGGTGGGGGCGGTGGCGGAACTGGGGGGGCAGGCGGTCGGCATCGTGCAGGACGTTGCGACCCGGGACGGGATGCGGACGGCCGTCAAAGCGCTGCACGATCATGCCGGCCGGCTCGACGGGCTGGTCAACAACGCCGCTTGGGTGCGCTACCAGACCGTGGCGGAAATCGCGCCGGCGACCATGTCGCGGATGCTGGCGATCGGGTTCGAAGCGGTGATTTGGGGTATCCAGGCTGCGGCTGAGCTGATGACCAAAGGTGCGATCGTCAACATCGCCTCGATAGCCGGGTTGCGCGCGGCCCCCAACACGATCGTCTATAGCGGCATCAAGGCGGGGGTAATGGGGATCACCCGGGCGGCGGCGGTCGATCTGGGCGGGCGCGGCATCAGGGTCAACGCGATCGCGCCATCCGCAGTGCCGACCGAAGGCACGATGCGACTGCGGAACGCGGAACGCGATGCGACCAGGATTGCGGATACCCCGATGGGGCGGCTCGGAACGGTCGATGATATCGCGCGCGCGGTGTGTTTTCTATTGTCCGACGAAAGCGAATTCATCACCGGCCAAGTCCTGTCGGTCGATGGCGGCACTTCTATCACGACACTCTAGCGAGACAGCCATGAAGCCCGGACTTTTCGTGATCCTGAAATGGGATGCCGATGGCGACGATAATCGCTATATCCCGAATATGATCAAACCGGCGGAAACTGCGCACGTCGCTATGGTTGTGCGATGAACCCTTCGTGCGCGACAAATTGCAGCGCTACCGCGATGAATTTGGCGCCACCAAGCTCGGCTTTAGCATGGCTTGGCCCGGCTTGGCGCAAGCGGAATTCATTGCCAGCATTCGCCGGGTCGGGCGGATCGTTGCCGGTTTATAAATACACCAGCCAAGGATGTATCTGCCAATGCTGCAAGCCGCCGAACCCAGTGCCAGCCAACTTGTCGCGCGCTGGCTCGCAGACTTCAATGCCGCTGCTA
>JACMOQ010000374.1 GCA_014377905.1 Acetobacteraceae bacterium
CGCGCTTTCCACCCCGGATGATAAATCAACCGCCGTCGCCGCCGTTGCGGCAATAGCTGCGGCGAGATTATCCAATGTCAGTCCGCCGGCCAGCATCCAGGGACTGGGCGGCTGCCATCCACGCAATACCGACCAGTCAAACACCGCCGCGTTTCCACCAGGGCGGCTGGCATTTTTCGGTGCTTTGGCATCAAGCAGCAGGCGGTCGGCATGGGCGATTGCGGGCAGATCGGTTGCCGAGGCCACACCCACGGCGCGCCAGACCGGCAGACTAAAGCGGGCGGCGATCGCGCCGATACGTTCGATTGTACAATTATGCAGTTGCAGCGCAACAAGCGGCACGAGCGCAAGCGTCGCGGCAATCACGGCATCGTCGGGATTGACGAACAAGCCAACCCGCTTTGGTCCGCCGTTCGCGCGTGCCGATAAGGCGGCGGCCTGCGCTGGACTGACCGCGCGCGGCGATGGCGGGAAAAACACGAAGCCGACAAAATCCGCGCCTTCATCAACCACCGCATCAAAGCCCGCGGCGTCGCTAATCCCGCAAATCTTGACCTCGATCACGCGGCAAGTTCAGCTTGGATGGCGGCCGCGGCAGCGGCGGGGTTGGCGGCACCGGTAATCGGCCGGCCCACCACCAGCCAGTTAGCGCCAGCGGCGGCGGCTTCGCCCGGCGTCATGGTGCGGACCTGATCGCCCTTGTCGCTGCCGGCCGGGCGAATACCAGGCACCACCAGTTCAGGGCCATCGCCGAGCGCGTCGCGCAGCATGGCGACCTCGTGCGGGCTGCACACCAAACCATCGGCGCCTGCATCGAGGGCAAGCCGGGCGAGGCGTAGCACCTGCTGGCGCGGGCCGCCGGCAACTCCTGTTGCATGCAGCGCCTCGGCATCGAAGCTGGTCAACACTGTCACCGCCAGCAAACGCGGGCGGCCCGGCCCGGCAGTTTCGGCGGCTTCCCGCGCGGCGGCAATCATTGCGCCTCCGCCCGAGGCGTGCAGCGTCAGGAAATGCGGCGCAAGCGGCAAGATGGCGCGAACGCCACCGGCCACTGTGTTGGGAATGTCGTGCAGCTTAAGATCGAGGAACACCGGGCGATCATCGATCAACCGAACCCCTGCCGCCCCATTGGCAAGATAAAACTCAAGCCCCAATTTCAGCATGCCGCAATGCGGCGCAATCGCGGTTGCCCACGCCCTGGCGCGCTGGGGATCAGTGGTATCCAGCGCCGCGATCAGTCCGGTTTTCATTGTGTCTCTAGCTCGGGGCTGGAAGGATGACAGTTGCTGGCGCACGGGCCTCCTGCGCCCTGACCTGTGCTTCGAGCGCCGCGACCCGCAAATTTGCCTGCCGTGCAGCATACCGTGCCGCGATTGCATTAAACCAGATCATCACGGCACCGAGCAGGAATGCAACAGCCATGCCGCTCAAAATCGCAATCGACAGCGGCATTGACTGGGCCAGATCGGTGGGCCACAGGCGGATCACCACAGTATTCGGGTTCGACAGCACGAACGATACCAATACGACCAGAAACGGCAGCGCCAGGACAATCCGGATCCAGGATCCAGGCCAGGACGAGCGCATGACTAGCTCGCTTTGCCGCGGTTAACCCGCTCTCGCAATTCCTTGCCGGCTTTGAAAAATGGGATGGCCTTTTCGTCAACCGGAACGGATTCCCCGGTGCGCGGATTGCGCCCGGTGCGGGCATCGCGCTGCTTGACGGTAAAGGCCCCAAAGCCGCGCAGCTCGACCCGTTCCCCACGCGCCAGGGCTGCCGTAATTTCGTTGAAGATTGTGGCGACAATTGTTTCCACATCGCGGCTTAACAGATGCGGGTTGGCCGCAGACAATTCAGCGATCAGTTCCGACTTGGTCATCCGCGAGCCCCATTTCTGCGCCGAATTGGCGAATTCCTCTGCCGAGCTTTAGTTTGTATCGAAGGGTTGCCATAGGGCTACCGCGCCGTCAAGCTTAACGTGTTGAGAAAACAACGTTTTCAGGACATCCCCAAAAAACTCGTCCACCGTTTCGCCAAACACGGCTTCGAATTTGCTCTTCGCATCAACGTCGCGAACCGGCAATCCAGCAGTGATCCCGCGATCGGCCACCAGCCAGGCCCGCGCTTCGGTTTCGCCGCCAATCGCATCGATCAGGCCAACCCGCAGCGCCTGCCGACCAGTATAAACCCGGCCATCCGCCAGTTCGCGGATCTTCTGCACATCCATCTTACGGCCGACGGCAACTTTCTCGACAAACTGGTCATACATATCCATCACCAGCGCCTGAAGCGCCGTCCGCCCTGGCCCGGTCAAAGGCTGGGTCAGGCTCGGCTGGGCTTTAAGTGGGCCGGAGGTCAGGGTTTCGGCCCCGATACCAACCTTGCCGAGCAGGCCCGAAACTTCAAAATTCGACAGCAAAACCCCAATTGAGCCGGTGATCGTCGACTCGCGGGCGAAAATCCGCGGCGCTGCAATCGCTGCCATGTAGCCGCCCGATGCGGCAACACTGCCCATCACCGCCACCACCGGCTTTTTGGCCGCAACCTCACCGATCGCGATGTAAAGCGCTTCACTGCCACCGACTGACCCACCGGGGCTGTTGATGGCAACGATCAGCGCACGCGCGCTGTCATCCTTGCCGACCGCTGCAATCGCCTCGATCAATTTGCGATTGTCGCCG
>JACMOQ010000375.1 GCA_014377905.1 Acetobacteraceae bacterium
CAGCAATTCCTGGCCGACGGTGAAGCGCTGGTCAACGAAATTGCTCGCGCGATGACCGCAGGCGATCATGTCGCCGTCCGTCAGGCCGCCCACACCCTGAAGTCGAGCTCGGCCTATCTTGGGGCCGACAGGCTGCGGACCTGTTGCGTGCGTATCGAGGAGGCTGCCGCCAACGCGGACGGAGAGACCGAAAATGGGCTACTCATCAGTCTGCGCATCGAATATGTGCGGGCTTCGACCAAGTTGACCAGCCTGCTGGGAGGGTCCACCCCACTCTGACTTAGGGTGGAACGCCTCCGTCAGGCACCCGCATTGCGGAAACCGCCAACGCCGCGCTCGATTTCCGTGACATGCTGCGGTCCGAAGAACATCGGGTTCGGCAGACCGCAGGAATGGGCGATAATGTCGACATCCTGTTGGACCTGGTGGGCATAACGCGCGACCCGTTCAGCCTTGTCGGTCGGATCGAGGCCACGGATCAGACGCGGATCGACCGAGGTAATCCCGGTTGGGCAAAAGCCGCTGCCGCATTTCATCGCCTGAATGCACCCGAGCGACAGCATGAAGCCACGCGCGGACGAAATGAAATCAGCACCCATGCATAATGCCCAGGCAACCTTATCCGGCGTAATCAGCTTGCCTGACGCGATGATACGGATGCGCTCGGTCAGGCCATGGCGGGCGCGGGCATCAACCACCAGCGGCAACGCCATGGTGATCGGCAATCCGACATAATCGGCAAGCGGGGCAGGGGCCGCACCAGTGCCGCCTTCGCCACCATCGATCTGGACATAGTCGGGGCAGTGTTCGCGGTGCAGTGCGCAATCGGCGAACCAGTCATCGAGGAAACGCTGTTCGCCAGCCACGAACTTAACCCCGACCGGCTTGCCGGTTACCGTTCGCACCCGGTTCACGAAAGCGCCGAGTTCGGCGATATTGCCGATATCGGTATGGCGGTTTGGGCTGATGCTGTCCTGGCCTTGCGGAATGCCGCGGATGGCAGCGATTTCGGCGTTGACCTTGGCCCCCGGCAAAATGCCACCTTTGCCGGGCTTGGCGCCCTGGGCAAGCTTGACCTCGAACATGCGGACATTTTCGTGCGCCGCGATCGTGCGGAGTTTGTCGTCGGACAGATTGCCATCATCATCGCGCACGCCGTATTTGGCAGTGCCGATCTGCATGATGACATCGCAACCGCCTTGCAGATGATACGTCGCCAACCCGCCCTCGCCGGTTGCCATCCACACCCCCGCCTTGCTCGCGCCGCGCGACAGGGCGCTGACCGCGGCATGCGACAAGGCTCCGTAGCTCATCCCGGAAATATTGAAGAAACTGCGCGCAAGATGCGGTTTGGCGCAGGCCCCAGCGCCGTCGGCAATGCCGATGGTTTTGCCGGGGTAGGTCAATTTTTCGGACTCCAACACCGGGAAGGCGGCGTTACGGAACACAAACGCCGGGAGGGTTTCGCTGCCGAAAGACACCAGATTGGACACGCCCTTGGCGGACCGATAGACCCAGGACCGCTCCAGCCGGTTGAACGGCCGCTCAACCCAGTCCGGCAGATACTGATACTGCCGCATATATTCGCCGAAGCTTTCCGAAAAATAGCGGAAATGCCCGAGCACTGGGAAGTTGCGCAGGATGGCATGCTGGGTCTGGGTGATGTCGCGGACATAAATAATTGCGATGACGATGCTGAGCAGCACGAGTACGACAAGGGTGGTGATCATTTCGGCGTCCTCCAGCCGGGCTTTTTGCCCGCACCGCAACAGACTGCCAGAGCATTCGTTCGTATCGGGTTAAAGCCTGCTGTCCGCGCGCTGGGCTGATAGCGCCAGCACGATCGGCAGCCACAGAATATACCACATCGGTCCCGGCCCCTTGGTGACCTGGCTGAGGTCGGTCAGCCCTGACAGCGCCAGATGCAACAGCAGCGCCAGCAAAGTCCAGCGCATGATGCGATCAGCATCCGACCACGCTGCCCTGGCCGCGAACGCCAGCAGCGCCAGCAGCAGCATGACGCCGATCAGGCCGCTGTAGAGCCAGGTCGACAGCACCAGGTTGTGGGGAAAATTCTCGCCCGGCCGATCCAGCAGGGTTGCTGGACCACTGCCGAAAATCGGGGTCTGGGCGATTTTGCCGAGCGAGATGTCCCAGATTTCTAACCTGTTTGACCAGCCACGCTCCATCGCGCGCGCAAAAGCGGCTTGCAAGTTGCCGGGTGAGGCCACGAACACCGCGCCAAGTGCGCCCATCAACCCCAAAGCTGCGCCCGCCAGAACGCGGGGCCGCAACGCTGCCAGCAACATTACCAAGGCGCCGCCAATAGCGATCAACGGGCCACGGCTGCCGGTCAAGACAATAAATAGCAAGCCGCTGGCGATGGTGGCGGCCATCACCGCACGCTGCTGCCCGCGCAGCATGTGCCCGGTTGCCAGCACCACCGACCCGCCGATAATTGACGCACCAAGGATCGGGTGCCGGGTCTCGGCCCAGCCCGTCATGCGGTCGGACGGCGCATGCAGGAACATCCCAATCGCCAGGACCGCGTTGACCAATCCGCCGATAATCAACACCATCAACAGCTTGTCGCGCGCCGCTGCATCTTCGCGCAACGTGGCCAGGGCGGTGATGAACAGACCGAGGGTGCAGGCCCCGTTCCACACCCAGATCAGATGTGCGCCCGCCATGCTGTCCCAGAGCGTCGTCAGCGTGAACCAGAAAATCAGTGCCACCCCGAGCCGCGCGCCGAGATCGTCGGGCCAGTCCGCCCCACGCGCCAGACGCAGCCCGGCGCCAGGCAGGATGGCAAGATAGAACAGCATCGCCCAGCTCGGGTTGGGCACGATGGCAAACCCCGCCCCGAGCACGATCCGCAGCAGCAATCCGCGATGCGTTTGGAAAAATGCCAGATAGCCCGTCACGCGTTGGGCAATCCGGGGATGCGATCCGGATCAGCGTCATGGAGCAGGATATTC
>JACMOQ010000376.1 GCA_014377905.1 Acetobacteraceae bacterium
TCGAGGAAATCCACCCAAGGCCGCCGCTCTTTGGGACCGCTGCGGTCGAGCGGGCGCAAATCGACATGTGGGTCCGGCGGGTGGGGTTCGTGGGGATGAACCCGGTGCGCAATTTCTGGCGCCACACCCATCCGCGCACCGCCAAGCTGGTCACCCAGTTTCCCGATTTCGGCAACTCCAATCGCGCCATTTACGTCGATGCGCTGAAATGGATCGACCTGGGGCTGGCCGAGCGCAGCTTTGTTGCCGGTGCGGCATACACCATGGCCGATATCTGCTTGCTCTCGACGGTGGATTTCGCAGCCTGGATCGGGCTGAAGATGCCGGTGGAGCTCGCCAGCCTGGCGGCTTGGCATGGGCGGGTGAGTGGGCGTGCGGGCGCAAAAGCATAAGGCAAGACAGCAGGTCTTTTTGTTTCCAAAAAGAAGATGCTTCCTTCCTGCTGCACCGCACCAGTTTAGGGCTAGACCGCAGCGCCCGCCTGGGTGACTATACCGCCCATGGATGCACTGCTCTCGATCGAAAATCTTCGTACCGTCTTCCGCACCAATGCCGGCGAAATCGCTGCCGTGGATGGCGTTTCGCTATCGGTGGCGCGCGGCAAGACCCTTGGCATCGTTGGTGAAAGCGGCTGCGGCAAATCTGTGCTGTCGCTATCCGCGATGCGCTTGGTGCCGCCGCCCGGCAAGATCGCATCGGGGCGGATCATCTTCGACGGCCAGGATCTGCTGGCGTTGCCGGACGAGCAGATGCGCGCGCTGCGTGGCCGGCGGATCGCGATGATCTTTCAGGAACCGATGACCAGCCTCAACCCGGTGTTCACCATCGGCGACCAGATTGTCGAAGCGATGCGGGCGCATGAACGGGGCACGGCGGCGGCCGATTTGAAGGCTCGGGCGATTGCAGCGCTCGACCGGGTGCGCATTCCAGCCGCGGCGCGGCGGTTCGACGAATATCCCCACCAGATGTCGGGCGGCATGCGCCAACGGGTGATGATCGCCATGGCGCTGGCCTGCGGTCCTGACCTGCTAATCGCCGATGAGCCGACTACCGCGCTCGATGTGACTGTGCAGGCGCAAATCCTCGATTTGTTGCGCGATTTGCAGGTTCAGACCGGGATGGCGATTATTTTGATTACCCATGATCTCGGCGTGGTTGCCGAAATGGCTGACGAAGTTGCGGTGATGTATGCCGGCCGGGTGGTTGAGCGCACCAGCGCCAAGAAAATCTTTGACGATCCGCAGCACCCTTATACGCTTGGGCTGCTCGGCAGCATTCCGAAACTGGAAGAACAGCACGAACGGCTGCTGGCGATTGAAGGTGCGGTGCCACCGCCTTTCGCGCTGCCAACTGGCTGCCGCTTTCATCCGCGTTGTGTGTTTTCGGACGCAGCCTGCGCGAAAACTGACCCCAGCCTGCGCGCTTTGGGAGATGCCCACGAGGTTGCCTGCCTGCGCGCACCGGTTGAAACCATCGTGGATGTCGCGGCATGAGCGAAATTCTGCTGGAAGTTGTCAATCTCTCCAAACACTACAAGGTCGGCGGCGGGTTGCTTGGCGGCCGCGCAACCGGGGTTGTCCGCGCGGTCGATGGCGTGTCGTTTCGCGTTCATCGGGGCGAAACCCTGGCGCTGGTCGGCGAAAGCGGCTGCGGCAAATCCACCACCGCGCGGTTGGTGCTTAGGCTGATTGAGCCGACAACCGGCGATGTCGCCTTCGAAGGCCAGGACATCACCAATCTCGGCGGTGCGGCGTTGCGTAAATTGCGCCGACGCATGCAGATCGTGTTCCAGGACCCGTTCGCGTCGTTGAACCCGCGCATGACGGTCGGTGCAATTCTGGAAGAGCCGCTGAAGGTTCATTCTATTGGCGACGCGACATCGCGGGCGAAGCGCGTGACCGAATTGCTGCAACTGGTCGGGCTGTCGGATTATCACGCCCGCCGCTACCCGCATGAATTTTCCGGTGGCCAGCGCCAGCGCATCGGCATTGCGCGCGCGCTCGCGGTCGAACCCGCACTGGTTGTCTGTGACGAGCCGGTTTCCGCGCTCGATGTCTCAATTCAGGCCCAGGTGGTCAATCTGCTGAAGGATTTGCAGGCCCGGCTTGGGCTGTCCTATTTGTTCATCGCCCATGATCTAGCGGTGGTGAAGCACATGGCCGACCGGGTGGCGGTGATGTATCTCGGGCGTATCGTCGAAATCGCGCCGAAGGATGAGTTGTTCGCCAATCCGCGCCATCCCTATACCCGCACCTTGCTGAGTGCGATCCCGCGCCCCGATCCGCACCGGGTGACCGCGCGGCAAATTCCGGGCGGCGATGTGCCGAGCCCGATGAACCCGCCATCCGGCTGCCGGTTCCACACGCGCTGCCCGTTCGTGACCGATATCTGCCGATCCGAAGATCCAACCTTGCGCATTTCCGGTGGCGCCTCCCATCTGGTTGCCTGCCATCATTTTGAAGACCTGCCGCGCCAGGATGCCGAAGCCGACCGCGCCCAGACCCCGGTTGCCGCCCAACGCCTCGCACTTTACGCTGCCCGCCGTGCCCGGGGACCTGTCGTCGCCGGCTAAGCGGGAGCCAAACATGCCGGCCTATCTGATTGCCAATATCGAGGTTACCGACCCCGATGGATTTGCTGCCTATGGCCGGCTGGTGGCACCCCTGGTCGCCTCGACCGGCGGCAAGTATCTGGTTCGTGGCGGTGCGCTGACCAAGGTCGAGGGCGATTTGAGTTTGCAGCGCCTGGTGATCCTCGAATATCCCTCCATGGCGGCGCTTCGGGCGTTTTATGACGGCGACGCTTATGCACCGATCAAGGCATTGCGCGAAAAAGCGTCAAAATCCGATATTTCCCTGGTTGAAGGCTCTGCCGCGCCATGAGCGATTTTACTATTGTTGCCCCGCGCTTCATTCAGGTCGGCGGCGGCAGCGTCGCGCTGGTCGCTGACGTGTTGGCCAAATTCGGCCTGTCGCGGCCGCTGGTGGTGACAGATCCGTTCATGGTCAAGTCGGGGCTGCTGGAACGGTGCCTGGCGCCGCTTGCCAGGGCCGGGATTTCAGCGGGCGTGTTCAGCGACACCATCCCAGAACCCACCGA
>JACMOQ010000044.1 GCA_014377905.1 Acetobacteraceae bacterium
CGCCCGCGTAAAGGTCTTGAGTGAAAAGTTCCTGGCCTTGGAGGTAGGCGCGGACGCGGGCGGTAAGCAGGGCGAATTTGTCCGGCGCAAGCTTCGTGTTGACGCTGCCCCACCAAACATCGTCGGTGACGCCTGGTTCATCGACCACGAACTTGTCGCGTGGGGATCGGCCGGTATGCACACCGGTCGAGACCATAAGGGCGCCATCGGCGGAAAACTGTCCTTCGCGGCGGTGGATGGCGGCAGCACTCAGCGCCGGGGCGGCTAGGTTGGCGTGAACGTTCTGGCCGGCGGTAACGCCGGTTCCGACGAGGCTCGCCACGCGATGGGCCGCTTTGGCCGATGCTTTAGTCATAAATCTGTCCCCCCGGATCGGCGCGGATATTAATACAATGCCGGGCTATTAGGCGGCACATCTCGATCGGTAAAGCCCGGCACGGCTTGATAGCGCAACCACACCTATATCCTGCGCGCATGCCCGACAAGCCGGATCAGTTCGTTGCGGATGGCAGCGGCATCCTCCGCAGGCCCGGACCAGGGGATCCGCAGTGCGCGCGCCCCGTCCGACAGATCGCAGCCATCGGCGTCGGCTGCAACCATCTGCCAAACATCGCCGTGCGCCCCGGCGGCGCGCGCAATCCGTGCCATTGCGTCGGCGTGGTCGTGGTTGCAATGGGCGATGATGTCGGGCTCGGCCGCCGCGATAGCGTCATTGTCCGATAGCAAATCGGGCTGACGCAGCCGGGTGGCGCGCGCGAACCCCGCAACTAGCAGCCCGGCCTTGGGGGCAATCCGCCATAGGGCGAAATCGGCGAAATCGGCGTAGAGTGCCGCATAGGGATGGCGGGCAAGCCAGCGCGCTTTCAGCCCGGCATCGTCGATAATTTCGGCAAGGCCAGTCACGGTCAGGCGCGGCATGGTTTGCGGGTTGGGGTCGTCGGTCGTTCCGGTGACCAAAACCGCGCAACGCGGATCGGCCCGCAAGTGGCGGGTGTGTTCGGACAATGACGACAAAAATAGCAGGATGTCGGCGTTGTGGCTGGTCGCCGGGGTTACCAGCGCGGTGAAGGGCTGGCCGTCGGTGGTGGTTGCCAAGGTTGCTGTCCGTGCCGCCCTCAGCAGTTTCCGCGCCGTCCAGCTTGGGGATTCTTCGGTCTCTGCCATAATTTGTTCACTCTCCATCCTCGTGCTGCCACAATTTGTGCGCCATATATCGAAACCAAGCCTTCCCGCAGCAGAAAGTGCCCGTGTCATGAAGCAGACCATCGCCCTGGTGGACGACGACCGCAATATCCTGACCTCGGTTTCGATGACGCTCGAACAGGAAGGCTATCAGGTTCGCACCTATACCGACGGCGAAAGCGCGCTGCAGGGCATTATCGCCCGGCCGGTCGATCTGGCGGTGCTCGACATCAAAATGCCGCGCATGGACGGAATGGAATTGCTGCAACGGCTGCGCGCCCGCACCAGCTTGCCGGTGATCTTCCTGACCAGCAAGGACGAGGAAGTGGACGAGGTGATGGGCCTGCGCCTGGGCGCGGACGATTACATCACCAAGCCGTTCAGCCAGCGCCTGCTGCTTGAACGCATCCGCGCGCTGCTGCGGCGGAACGAGACCGGCCGCGCTGAAGGCTCGGGTGCGACCCCATCGGGGGTGATGACGCGGGGTGAATTGGTGCTCGACGAAAACAAGCACCAATGCCTGTGGAAGGGCGGCGATATTCAGTTGACGGTGACCGAGTTCCTGCTGGTCAAGGCGCTGGCGACCCGTCCTGGCATGGTCAAGTCCCGCGATCAGCTCATCGATGCAGCCTATGGTGAGAACATTTATGTCGATGACCGTACCATTGATAGCCACATCAAACGGGTCCGCAAAAAATTCCGCACCGTTGACGACGATTTCAACGCAATCGAAACGCTCTACGGCATCGGCTACCGCTACAAGGATGCCTGACCTCGGCATCATTCCGGCCGGGCTGAAGTCGCGGATCGTCGCCAGACCGGCCGCACACCGCGGTTGGGTGCCGCCCTTGCTGCGGCGCATCCTGCTGGTCAACGCGATGCCGCTGGTGTTGCTGCTGGCAGCGCTATTGTACCTCGACCAGTATCAGACCGGGCTGCTGGACGCGGAGGTGACGACGCTGCGCGAAACCGCCCGGATTTACGCCGGTGCCCTCGGCGAAACCGCGGTGCACGAGGAAGACGGCCAGCCGCCGAAATTGCAGCCCGATCAGGCTCGTCCCTTGCTGCGCCGGCTGACCGAGCCCACGCCGTCCGCCCAGGCGCGGCTATTTGCGCCCGACGGGGAGATGATCGCCGATAGCCGCCTGCGCCAGGGTCCGGGGGGGATTGTCGCGACCCAGCCGCTGCCGCCGGCGGTCAATCGCGGCCAGTTGCTCGGCTCGATCGGCGCATTTTACGACACCATGCTGGCCCTGCTGCATGGCAACAAGCCGCAACGCGTCGATACCGGTGCCGGACCCGATTGGCAGCCCGACATGCGGGAAGAATTGCGGCTGCTGAGCACCACCGCCGGTCGCCAGGTCCCGGCTTATATCCGCCGCACCCCCGATGATCGGTTGCTGATCTCGGTGGCTGAACCCGTGACCCGCAACCGCGCCACCGTCGGCATTGTGTTGCTGACCCGTGAAACCCGTGAGGTTGATAACAGCCTGCTGGCCGTTCGCCTGTCGATCCTCGGGCTGTTCACCCTGGCGCTCGCGCTGACGGTGCTGCTGTCATGGTATCTTTGGCGCACCATTGCCCGTCCGATCCTGCAACTGGCCCATACCGCCCAACAAATGCGCGAAGGCCGCGGCCGCGCCGGGGAAATCCCCGATGCGCTTTTGATGCACAACGACGAAATCGGTGAGCTCGCCCACGCCCTCGGCGAATCCGCATCCGCGCTCTGGGGCCGGATGGACGCCACTGAACGCTTCGCCGCCGACGTCGCCCACGAAATCAAGAACCCGCTATCGTCGATCCGCAGCGCCATCGAAACCCTGCGGCGGATTGAGGAACCCGACAAGCAACGCCGCCTGCTCGCCATTATCGCCGAAGATGTCGGGCGCCTTGATCGGCTGATCAGCGACATTTCGGACGCATCGCGCATCGATGCCGAATTGTCGCGTGCGGCGGTGGCCCAGATGGACGTTATCCCGATCCTCGAAATTCTGGTTGAAATCGACGAAGCCACGCGAAAACCAGGTGATCCGCGCATCGAGCTCGCAGGCGCCGAAGGTGGGGCGGTGGTGCAGGCCGTCGAAGGCCGCCTGGTTCAGGTGCTGCGCAATCTGATCGGCAATGCGCAAAGCTTTTCCCCCCCGAATGGCCGCATCACACTGCGCGCCATCAATGCCGGAACCATGGTTGCCATCAGCATCGAGGATGAAGGCCCAGGCATCCCGGATGCCAAGCTCGAACACATTTTTGACCGCTTTTATTCCGAGCGCCCGCAAGGTGAACGCTTCGGGCAGCATTCCGGGCTGGGCCTGTCAATCAGCCGGCAAATCGTCGAGGCCCTCAAAGGCCGGATCACCGCCGAGAACCTGCGTGACCCGACCGGGGCGGTGGTCGGCGCGCGATTTACCGTGATGCTGCCGAAAGGGTAGCACCGCACCCCCACCCACAATCCCTTGCCGCCGCCCGGTTCGCCTCGCTACAACAGGCACTATGTCCTCGCTCCCGATCATCGCCCCAAGTCTGCTCGCCGCCGATTTTGCGGACCTGCGCACCGAGCTTCGTCGCGTTGCCGATGCGGGCGCGGACTGGCTGCATCTGGACATCATGGACGGGCATTTCGTGCCCAATATCAGCTTCGGCCCTGATCTGATCCGCCGGTTGCGCCCGCATAGCCGCATGCCCTTCGACGCCCATCTGATGATCGCCCCGGTTGAGCCTTATATCGCGGCCTTCGCCGCGGCGGGCTGCGACCATATCGCCATCCACCCGGAATCCGGCCCCCACCCGCATCGGGCGCTGCAATTGATCGCCGGCCTCGGTAAAAAGCCCGGCCTGGTGCTCAATCCCGGCACCCCGCTCGAACTCATCGCGCCGCTGATCGATCAATGTGACCTGATCATGCTGATGTCGGTCAACCCAGGTTTTGGCGGCCAGAAATTCCTCCCCGGCACGTTGCCGCGCATTGCCGCTATCCGCGCGATGATTGCCGCGAGCGGACGCGATATCCGCCTGATGGTCGATGGCGGGATAACTGCCGAAACCGCCCCCGCCGTTATCCACGCCGGCGCCGATGCGCTGGTTGCCGGCACCGCGATCTTTGGCGCCCCCGATTACGCCGCCGCCATCGCTGGCTTGCGCGGACCCTGGGTATGACCGACTGGCTGCGCAATATCCGTCGCGCCATTGCCCGCATGCCCCCTATTGCGGCGCGGCTCGGGCTTGGCCGGGTGCCCGACGGTCCCGCCCAGCCCACGCGAGATCCCTGGCCCGGTGACCCAGCCCGCGGTGCCATCCTGATGCGCGGCACCTTCGAGCTTGCCGGCGGAAGCCTTACCTTGCGATTGGGCGGCGATTCTGGCGGCGGATTTGCCAGCATCACCGGCAATCCAATTTTGCTCGCGGGCGCCCACGGCTTCGTGTGGTTGCGCGACCTGCGTGCCCTTGGCACCGATGGTGCACGGATGCGGGCGCGCAGCCTGGTCAGCGAATGGATCGACCGCGCCGCCGACCTGCCCGAGATCGCCCAGCGCCCCGATGTTGCCGGCAGCCGGATCCCCGCCTGGCTTGGTCATTATGATTTCTTCGCCGCCTCGGCTGATGACGGGTTCCGCCAGCGCCTGATGCAGCAATTAATGGCCGATGCTCGCGCACTTGCCGCGTCCCTCCCGACCGAGGAACTCGATGCCCGGGCCTTCATCGCCATCAAGGGCCTGGTTGCCGCCGCCGTCGCCTTGCCTGACCATCCCGCCTTCATGTCTCGCGCCTTGCGGGTTTTGCCGCAGGAACTCCGCCGGCAAATCCTCGCCGACGGCACCCATTGCGAACGCAGCCCCGCCCAGCAACTGGCGGTGCTGCAAGACCTCACCGAAATTCGCGCGTTGCTCCAGGCCGGCCAGATCGTCGCCCCGCCCGCCCTCGCGTCCGGTATCGAGCGCACCAGCCTCGCGCTGCGCATGCTGCGCCACGGCGATGGCCGGCTTGCGTTGTTCAACGGCACCCGCGACGAATCGGCCGCACTCATCGAACTCGCCCTCACCCAGGCCGGCCGGCCTGGCCGCGCCCCCGCTTTCCTGTCCGAAGGCGGCTTCCATCGCCTGCAAGCCGAGCGCAGCATCGTCATCATCGATTGCGGCGCCCCGCCCCCCGCCAAGCTCGACCGCTTTAGCCATGCCGGAACCCTGGGCTTCGAAATGTCGGTCGGCCGCGATCGCCTGATTACCAATTGCGGCGCCATGCCGGCAGCGTCCCAAGCCTGGCGCGACGCCGGGCGCGCCACCAATGCCCATTCCACCCTGATTATTGCTGATACCGATTCATCTGAACTGCGCGACACCGGCCTTGGCCGCCGTCCGATCGAAGTCCTCGCGTCCCGCCAGGAAGCCCACGGCGCCCATTGGCTTGATGCCAGCCACGATGGCTGGGTCCGCCCTTTCGGCGCCATCCATCGCCGCCGCCTATATCTCGCCGCCAGTGGGGAAGAACTCCTCGGCGAAGACACGGTCGAATCCGACAGCCCGCAACCCTTCGTCATCCGCTTCCATCTGCACCCCGATGTCGATGCCAACTTGCAGCACGACGGTCTTGCCGTGCTCCTTCGCCTCCCCCAGGGCGGCTTCTGGCGCCTGGAAGCAGAAGGTGCGGCGATGTCGCTTGACGAAAGCATTTATCTCGCCGGCCCCGCCCCCCGAAAAAGTGAGCAGGTGGTGCTGACCGGGCTGATGGACGGACCGCAGCAGGTCAAATGGGGGATCGCCCGGATAGGGTAGGGGAGGGCCTTCTTTGTGTGAAATCAACCGCCGGGTAGGATGGTGCGTGCGCCGGTTCCACGGAAAGCATTTACCGGGCATGGTGCCAACAAATTGCGGAGAACCCCAATCATGACCGCCGGCACGCTTTATATCGGCACTAAACGCTACTCGTCCTGGTCCTTGCGCGGCTGGCTGTCGGTGCGTTTGGCGAAGCTGTCCGTGGAGGAAGTCACCATTCCGCTGGCTGGAGGGGTTACGGCAGCAGTGCAGGCGGCGACCAAGGGGGGGACGGTGCCTTATCTGCGGCACCAGGGCGCGGAAATGGGGGAATCGCTGGCCATCGCGGAATATTGCGCCGAGTTCGCCCCCGCTTTGTGGCCGGCCGATCGCGTTGTCCGCGCCCATGCCCGCGCGATCGCGAGTGAAATGCATGCCGCCTACCGCGAATTGCGCATGGCGATGCCGATGTCGTTGTTTCGGCCGAACGCGGGGGGCAAATGCGCGACGGACGGCGCGCTGGCCGACATCGCGCGCA
>JACMOQ010000377.1 GCA_014377905.1 Acetobacteraceae bacterium
AGGGCTTTATTTTCGCCTGATACTGTCGATTAAGCCCGGAGCAGACTATCGTTTGCGGCTGCGTGTGCGGGCAGCGGTGGCGGGCTGTCTGGGGGTTTACTTATGCCAGAAATTGCTGCTCTATTCGGATAACTGTCAGGGCATCGGCCAGACCTTGTCCGATCCCGGCCAATGGGTGGTAATCGACCGAGACATCCGCGCCCCAGGCCGCGCCGAGGCGGATTGGAGTCTGGCCCGGCTTCGCCCCATCGAGCTCAGTTTTAGTGTGCGCGACGGCTATGCGGTCGAAATCGGCGCCATTAGCCTGACCGATCGGCAAGGCGGCGAACATATCAGCAATGGCGATTTCAGCGATGGGTTGGTACGGTGGAACTTCACCGATGACCATCACTGGTCGTGGCGCATCTTCAACCAGTATCTGATGACGTATTTTGAGCTCGGCGTGCTCGGCGTGCTGGCAGCCTTGGTATTGGGGATTGCAGCCTTCCTCGGCGCGGCGCGCGGCATGGGGTATGGGGATCCGATGGCGGCCTGCCTCGCCCCGGCGCTCGCGGCACTTGGGGTATCGTTTATGTTCGATGCCATTCTGGAAGCCCCCAGGCTGGCGCTGCTGTTTTATCTGATGATCGGGTTCGGGCTCGAATATCTCAGGATGGTGGTGCCTGCCGCTGTTCGCGGAGGCTCCACAAAATCCCTACCGCGGTAACCGCCGCGCCAACCAGCACCAGCGCATCGATCGCCTCGCCGTAAAACGCGGCGCCGACCACCGCGATCAGTGGCACCCGGAGGAAGTCGAGCGGCACCACCAGGGTTGCATCGCCATAGCGGAATGCGTTGGTGAGGCAGACATGGGCGGCAAGGCCTGCGATCAGCAACACCAGGGCGATCGGCGCCAATGACCAGCCCAGCCCGGCCCAGATCGCGGTCTGGCCATCGATCAGGACATGGGCGGTGTAGTTCATCGGCAATTGCATCACGTTCATCCAGAACAGGATGGTGAGAACGTTGTTGCGCCCGGTGAGAAATTTTGTCGTGGTCAGCTGCACCCCGAACATCACCGCCGCCGCCAGCACCAGCAAGGCCCGGGTATCGAAACTATGCAGGCCCGGACGCAGGATGATGAGCACGCCGACAAACCCAAGGCCAACGGCTGCAATGCGGCCGCGCGTTAGCTTTTCGCCGAGGAAGATCACTGCCATCACCATCGTCCAGGCCGGGGTGGTGAATTCAAGCGCAAACACCGTCGCCAGCGGCAGCAGCACCACCCCCCAGGCCCAGCAGACCTGGGCGGCACAGTGGACGACATTGCGCATCACATGGAGGTGCAACGGCAGCGGCCAGGCAATGCCGCCGCGCGCCAGGCCGTAAATGCCGAGGATCGCCACGCCGCCGAGGCTGCGCAGGGTCAGCACCTCGTAAACCGACATTGCCGATGACAGCCCACGGATGGCCAGGGCCAGGGTGCAGAACGACACCAGCGCGCCGCCCATCCAGGCAATCACCCGCCCGAGATTGGTCATTGCCGCAATAACCGCCGCAATTGCGCCCGCGCCGGCGCGGTGGCGCGGTCAGCCGCGTCCACCCCGATCCGTCCAAGTGCATGGGCACGGCTGTTCAGCAGCCCGACATTGCTGGCCGCCGCATCGCCGGGTCCGAGATGATTGTCCGCCATGTCGGGATCGGCTGAGGACATGTTCGCGAGCAGC
>JACMOQ010000378.1 GCA_014377905.1 Acetobacteraceae bacterium
CCGATTACGACGATGCCCGCTTCAAGCTGGCCGCCAACAAGTCGATGCTGGAAAGCCTGGGCGAACAGGCAATGGTCCAGCTTGCAAAGCTTGGCGGCAACGCGGCCATGCCGGTCGACCAGATGCCGATGGTGATGCAGGCCCAGGCCCAGCTCGATGAAACCTTGCGACAGTTGGACCATACCGTGGTGCGCGCACCGTTCGATGCGATTGTTACCCAGGTCGATGCGTTGCAGCCCGGCCAGTATCTCGCCGCAGCCACGGCCGCCTTTGGGATAATCTCGACCGAGCGGCTGTGGGTCGAAGCCAGCCCCAAGGAAACCGACATTACCCACGTAAAAGTCGGCGACACGGTGGAAATGACCGTCGATACCTATCCTGGCCGCAGCTGGAAGGCGAAAGTCGAAAGCATCGCGCCGAATTCGGGCTCAGAATTCTCGGTACTGCCAGCGCAGAACGCATCCGGCAACTGGGTGAAAGTGGTGCAGCGCATTCCGTTGCGGGTCGCGGTTGAACGCCAGCCCGGCGATCCGGAACTGCGCGCGGGCATGAGCGTGGTGGTCGAAATCGATACCGGGCACGTCCGCAAACTGCGCGATATTCTGGGCCGCTAACCCCTAATGTCCGGGACCGACAGCGTACCGCTGATCAAGGTCAAACATCGCTTTCTGCTGTCATTATTCGCGATGATGGCGACGCTGATGCAAATCCTGGACTCGACCATCGCCAACGTGGCCTTGCCCTATATGCAGGGCAGCCTGTCAACGACCCTCGATCAGGTTAGCTGGGTGCTGACATCGTACGTGATTGCGTCCGCGATCATGACCGCGCCAGTCGGCTGGATGGCGCAACGCTTCGGCCGCAAGCAGCTTTTCATTGGCAGCATGGTCGGGTTCACCATTGCGTCAATGGCGTGTGGCGCGGCGCAGACCTTGGAACAGATGGTGTTTTTTCGGGTCCTGCAAGGCGTTTTCGGCGCCGCCCTTGGCCCGTTGAGCCAGGCGACGATGCTGGATATCTACCCGTTCGAGCAACGCGCCCAGGCGATGGCGGCGTTCGGCATTGGCATCATGGTCGGGCCGATCATGGGGCCGACTTTGGGCGGCTACCTGACCGACGCGCTCGATTGGCGGTTTGTGTTTTACGTCAACCTGCCGTTCGGGATTATCGCCACGATCGGGTTGATGGTATTTATGCCGAACACGCCAGCAAAGGCGGAACTGAAGTTCGACTGGACCGGGTTTTCCGCGCTCGCGATCGGCATCGGTGCCTTTCAGTTGATGCTGGATCGGGGCTCAACGCTCGACTGGTTCACCTCGCCGGAAATCATAATCGAAGCCGTGGTGGCCGGCACCGGATTTTATATTTTCATCGTCCACATGTTTACCGCCGCCAAACCGTTCCTGCCGCCCGGCCTGTTCAAAGATCGCAATTTCGTCGCCTCAACCACGTTGATGTTCTTCACCGGCACCATCCTGATGGCGAGTTCGGCGCTGATGTCATCCTATTTGCAGAACCTGTCGGGCTTTCCGGTATCGACCGCGGGCGCCACCATGGCACCGCGCGGCCTCGGCACGATGGTGGCGATGATCATCGTAAGCCGGCTCGCCGCCTTTATCGATCCGCGCAAGATCATGGCATTCGGGCTGACGGTGATGGGCTTCACGCTCCATGCGATGTCGCAATGGACGCCGGATATTTCCAGCAGCCACATGATCACGACCTTTGTCATCCAGGGCTTCGCGATGGGCTGCGTATTCAATCCGATGAACGTGATGGCGTATGTGACCCTGCCGCCGAATTTGCGTGGCGATGCGACGGCGATGCAAAACCTGTCCCGCAATATCGGCGCCGCGATCGGGATTGCTGTGACATCATTCACCCTGGTGTCGAGCGTTCAAATCTCCCATGCCGACCTCGCCAGCATGATGACCCCGTTCAACCGGTTGTTTCAGGCCAATGATAGCGTCCAGCGCATGCTCGATCCCGCCACCCGGCACGGCGCGCAAATGCTCGATCACCTGATCGCCCGCGAAGCGCTGATCATTGCGTACAATAACGACTATCTGTTGATGACCTTTATGGTCATCCCGTGCCTGCTGCTGCTGCCGATCATGAAACGGCCGGAACGACGACGGGCGCCGGTAACCGTGCCGGCAGCGGCCCGTGTGGCCGCGGCGCCGGCCGAATAACATGCAGAAAATTCCCAATCGCGGACTGCTGACGGCCAGTGCGATGATTGCGGTGCTGATGCAGGTGCTTGATTCGACCATCGCCAATGTCGCCCTGCCCTATATGCAGGGCAGCCTGAATACCACGCTCGACCAGATCGCCTGGGTGCTGACCAGCTACGTGATTTCGTCGGCGATCATGACCGCGCCGGTCGGCTGGCTCGCGGCCCGCTTCGGGCGCAAAAACCTGTTCATCATCTGTCTGATCGCCTTCACGCTGACATCGATGCTGTGCGGGGCTGCCCAAAGCCTTGAACAGATCGTTATATTCCGCATCCTGCAAGGTGCGAGCGGCGGCGCATTGGTGCCACTTAGCCAAGCCACCATGCTCGATGTCTACACCATGGAGGAACGCGCCCAGGCGATGGCGCTTTTCGGCATTGGCGTCATGGTTGGCCCGATCCTGGGCCCAACGATCGGCGGCTGGCTGACCGAGAATTACAACTGGCGCTGGGTATTCTACGTTAATCTGCCATTCGGCATTGTCTCGGTGGTGGGCTTGTGGCTGTTCATGCCGGAAGCCCCCCAGCGGCCCGAACTGAAATTCGACTGGACCGGGTTCTCCGTCCTGGCGCTTGGGGTCGGCGCGCTGCAGTTGATGCTGGATCGCGGCGAGGGCGAGGACTGGTTCACGTCGGGGGAGATCATCGTCGAAGCCGTGCTGGCCGGCACCGGGGTTTATCTGTTCGGCGTCCATATGCTGACATCCGACAAGCCATTCATACCACCGGCCTTATTCCGCGACGCCAATTTCACCAGCGGCATGTCGATGATGTTTTCGACCGGGGTGGTGCTGATGGCGTCATCAGCGCTGCTCGCGCCCTATCTGCAAACCCTTGCGGGCTATCCGGTGCAGCAAGCCGGGCTACTGCTGGCACCGCGCGGCATGGGCACAATGATTGCTATGTTGCTGTCATCGCGGCTCGGGCCATGGCTCGATCTGCGCTACGTGATCGCATTCGGCTTGCTGGTTCTGGGCTTTAGCCTGCGTGACATGGCGACCTGGACGCCGGATATTTCGCAGCATGACCTGATCATTTCCATGCTGGTCCAGGGTTTTGCCATGGGTTGCATTTGGAACCCGACAACAGTGCTGTCGTTCGTAACGCTGCCGCCCTATTTGCGCGGCGATGCGACCGCGGTGCAAAGCCTGTTCCGCAATATTGGCGCGGCAGCGGGGATTTCGATCATGGCATCCGCGCTCGCCAACAGCGCACAGATTTCTCATGCCGGATTGGCCGCCGGGATCACGCCGTTCAACCGCAACCTGCAAGACCGCGGCGTGATGAGCCAGATGCTCGACCCGCGCCACGAACGCGGGGCACGGCGGCTCGATGCGATGATCAGCCGGGAGGCAACGGTGATTGCCTACAGCAATGATTTCCTGATGATGAGCTATATTGTTTTCCCGC
>JACMOQ010000379.1 GCA_014377905.1 Acetobacteraceae bacterium
CCGAGATAGGCATAGGCAACGCCCGACAGCGCCCAGGCCATCGCCAGATTGGGGTTGAGGTTCAGCGCGCGCTCATGCAGCGCCAGGGCTTCACGCAATCGGCGATTGATGAAAGACCGCACATGGCCGGCGATGGACAGCGCGCGGCCGTCATGCGGATCGAGCGTGATGGCGCGTTCGGCAAGCTTGCTGGCCTCCAGCATTGCCGCCTTCGGGTTTTCCGTCCAGCGTTGCCCGACTAGGAACATCTGCCAGTAGGCAAACCAGGCATGGGCGGGGGCATAATCCGGTTCTTGGGCCACCGCGTCGGCCAACAGGCCACCAGCCTGCATGAATTGCACCCGATCAAGCCGGCCAATCAGCGGTATGGCGCGTAGCACCATGTCGTAGCCGGTGGCGTCCAAGGGCGGGCGCTGGGTAACCCGTTGGGCCTCGATCAGCAGAATTTCCGGGTCGATCTGCGCCACCACTTCGGCCGCGATGTCGTCCTGCATGGTGAGCAAATCATGCACATCGCGATCGAAGCGGCGTGACCAGACGACTTGATTGCCGACCCGCAAATCAAGCAGGCGCAGGGCTACCCGCAGTCGTTCACCAACTTTCTGGATTGTTCCATCGAGCAGGAAATCGATCCCGAAGGCCCGGCGGATGGCGGTCTCGTCGCGGGTCTGGGTGGCGTAGCGGGCGAGCGAGGAAGACGATATCAGGAACATCCAACGGAAGCGCGCCAGTGCCGAGGTGATTTCCTCGGCAAGGCCGGTCGACAGATGGGCTTCGGCCTCGGTGGTGCCAATCATGCTGAGCGGCAGCACCCCGACCCGCGCGCCACCGCGGGTGGTGGGCCGTCCGGTATCGCCGCGCGCGCCTTCATTGCGCGCATCGGCGCGCTGGCTGGCGCGAGTTTCCCGCGGCTCGGCAACCCGTTGCGCGGCGGGCGGCGGCGCGACAGCAGGCCGAACCGGGGCGGAGGAGGTGCGGATTTCCGCCAGCAGGCGCTGGGTTTCTTCCGATGGTTGCGCATCGAGCTGATCGGCCAGCACCGCCCGGCAACGTTCATAGGCCTGGATCGCCATGCCGCGCTCGCCCCGCACGGTATAGGCCCGCATAAGCGCCCGCCAGGCGCCTTCGTGGGCGCGGTCGATAGCCAGCAATTGCTGGGCGGCCGGGATGACGGTTTCGGGGTCCGATTTATCGCGCAGCAAGGTCTCGGCGAGGTTGCGGGCGCGATCACGCAGACGTTCACGCTCTGCCGCCAGCCAGGCATCGAAACTCGGGTCAACCCCATCGAGGTCTTCCAGCAATTCGCCATCGAGCAGCGACAACGCCGCCGGCTTGTTGGGCGAGGCCCGCAGCACTTCCTCGACATCGACCCACACCGTGCCGGACCGCAGCGCCAAATGGTCACGATTGATTGACAGTATCTGAGTGCCGACGGGATCGAGCGCATCGAGCAGACGATGGATTTCCTGCCGCAAAGATGCCCGCGCCTGTTCCTCCGGCCGCCGGCTCCACAGCAATTCGGCGAGCTTGCCACGCAACACCGGGCGCGGCGCCGACAGCGCCAGGATCGCCAGCAATGCGCGGGTTTTGCGACCACTTGGCAAAATGTTTTCGCTGGTCAGCGTCCAGGCCTCCATCTGCCCGATCAGCCGCAACCGAACCAACACAGGGTCGGCGGCGGAGGTTATTCCAGCCGACGCGGCGATTCGATCCTGTGCACCTGAAACCATACGGGAGTATGACCAGTAAACTTGTTGTTCACGCAACCCCCTGTTGCCGCATTTTGCGAATTACCGGATGTTCACGCAAAAGTGATTAGGGGAGAAGCGTCAGGAAACGTCTTCTTTTTGTGAACAACATGAATATTACGGACCCTCACCCCGGCAATCTCCCACAGAGAGATCGCCGGGCTGATTGTGTCGCGAACCACGTTATCGTCGGTGGTGCGCGCCACGCGTTTGGGTATCTGATCGTTTGGCAAGCATCGGCATTCACCCGCCATCGCGGTAGCATTTTGCGCGCGACACTTGGTCAAAAACTGCATTTTGATTTTGTTAGAATTAATTGACATTTTTCATGCTGTTGTGTTAGTCAAAGTTATGAAGAATTTCACCGCCATCCTCTCCGACCTACAAGCCGCGATTGCGGTGGTGGCGGCGCGTGAGCGGCATCTGACGGTGCTGC
>JACMOQ010000380.1 GCA_014377905.1 Acetobacteraceae bacterium
ACATAGGTCACAACAGCCTTCAACCCGGTGCTGTCGTAGCTATATTCACCGTTGTTGTTGTCGACAAACGACAGCACGTCTCCGCTGTTGAGTGTCAGCAGGCCGATGCTGTTGAACGAAACCTGGTCTGTCGGATAGCCGCTCAGCGGGTTCGGCGCTGCTAGGGTGCTGCTCGAGAACAGCAGCGTGCCGCCATTATACACTTCGACATTGACGCCGTTGCCAAAGGGATGCGCGGCGTCGCTCAACCGCTCGAAAAGCCCGGCCACCGTGTATTTTCCGGTCACCGGCGTCGTGAAGCGTACGACCGCATCGGTTGCCCCCACGCCGATGCTGGGGTGGAGCAACAGCACATCGTTAGGCAACGTCGCTGTGCCGAGGGACTGGTCGGCGAGCGCCGTAGTGCGACCTACAGCCGCAACACTCGCGTTCGTTCCGACGGTCTGGCACTGGAAGGTGGCCGAGCCGAAGCAATTGCCATAGCCGGCGGGGAAGGCGCTGAACAACGTGGCACCGGCGCGCGTGGCATAGGTCCATACCGCCGCGCTTGGGTTGCCCGAGCCAAAGGCGCGGAACGCATCATATCGCGCGGTGCCGCTGGTGCCGGTGATCGTGCCCAGCAACCCGGTGCTATCGTACTCATAGCTGCCATTGTTGTTGACTACGAACGACAATGTGTCGCCGGCGTTGTGGTGGATCGTCGGCTGGGCCGCGAAGCTCGCCTGGGTGCCAAAGGCCAAGCCAGTGCCGGCGAGTGCGCTGCTGGCATAGAGCGGGTTGGCGCCATCGAAGATGCCGACGTTGACACCGTTACCCGCGGCCACCGTGCTCAGCCGTTCAAAGGCACCATTGAGCTTGTAGCTGCCGGTCGTCGGAGCTGTGAACTTGACGACTGCGTCGGTCCCCGCGCCGCCGTTGCCCGGGTGGGTTAAAAGCACTCCGGCGGGAACGCTGACCGTGCCGCCTGGGCTGATCGGCGACGCCGATGTGTTGACCCCGACCGCGGCAACGCTCGCATTGCTGCCCACGGATTGGCAAGCGAAGCTGGCATCGCCGAAGCAACTTGCATAGCTGTTGGTAAAGCCGGTGAAACCTGATCCGCCGTTTCCGGTGCCATACGCAAAGGCGCCCGATGGGTTGGATGCGGTGTAATTGCCCGCGAAATCATAGACTGTCGTGGCCGCAGACGCCGAACCGGCGGCGAGGAGCGCGAAGGCAGAAACGACAATTAATTTCACAGCCACAAGTCCTGTATTTCCCTTAACATTCATGCAAGATTCGTGCCAGTTCGCTAAATTATTGCAAACGCTGAATGGCCGAGGTCCGCGACCGCGCTGAGTGTAAAGTTGGCCGACAGTTTTTAACTGCGACTCGCGAATTGCAACCCAAAGACCGGTATTGCGGCATTCCGCAAGCAATACAGCGCGGCGATTGCAACCAGCAGAACCGGGTTCAACCGTTGATCCAAGCTCGCGCCAGCGCAGCGAGACGCAGATGATCGGCTTGGCGCAACCGACTCAACAGCCGGGCCACCTCCTCGATTGATAGCGTTTCAACCCCGTCCAACATGCCGTGAAGTGCCTCCCATCACCTCCATTGCGGAGATGGCGAGGAAAACGGGAAACGGGAAAGATAAAAGTTTCTGCCGGCTCGGCAAAGCTGACCAAACGGTGCAATCCCGGGCCCTCAAATGCCTGGCTTTGGCCGGTTCCGCTCATCAGCTTATCTGTGGATACCCATGCCGGGCATTCGGCCGTGGCGTGCTCCTTGGCATCGGGTTGCTGTGGGTAGCGACCGGGGTGTCGATCGTCGCGGACCCGCCTGGATTCTACGACCGCACGCCCGGCCTCGTTATGATGGGACCTTACAGCGTCCATTTCATCCGTGATGTCGGGTTGGCATTTATTGCTGCTGGAACTGCCACGGTTGTCGGCGCCTGGCAGTATAACCGCCGTCTCGCGCTTGCCGGGGCTGGCTGGCCGTTCCTTCACACCCTTTTTCATCTCCAGATCTGGTCGCACCGGGGTTTCCCGATCGATGGGATTGCAGCTTTTGATTTCATTGCGGTCATCGCGCCAGCGTTCTTGGCAGTGATGCTGGCCGCGAGGCTGTCCGGTCGATTGGCAGACAATGACCCCACACCCGGAAAGGCGCTGTCGCGATGATCGCTGTCATCTGTTGGGGCGTGCTTGGCCTCATCCACCTGTTGCCCGCCGTCGCACTTTTCCGCCCGTCGATGATCAGCGCGCTGTACGGCGTCCCATCGGGGAGCGCGGCCTTTCTGCTGCTGCATCACAGGGCCGCGCTGTTTCTGTGTGTGCTGCTTATCTGCATTTGGGCGGCGCTGCGTTCCGATGTGCGGCCATTGGCCAGCGTCGTGGTCGCGATCAGCATGATTTCCTTTCTGTGGCTCTATGCTGCCGCCGGGCAACCGATGGCGCTGCGCCAGATAGCCATTGCCGATCTTGCGGGTCTGCCGTTCCTGGCGATCACTGCCTGGCTGGCTTTCGTGCCCGGCCGATTGGTTTAGGTGGCGCCTTCGCTTGCAATCGCGGCGCCGGCGCTGGCGGGACTGTTCTATCTGGCCCTTGGCCTGGCAGCGCTTGCACGACCGGCGACATTGCTTGCCGGGTTCGGACTCGCTGCCGAGGGGATCGACGCCCGCAACGAGGTGCGTGCCGTCTATGGCGGGTTTCCGATTGCTGTGGCTGGCCTCGTCGCCTGGAGCTTGTCCGGCGCGCCGCATGGCACGGGCATCCTTGTCTCGATTGCCATGGCATCGCTTGGCATGGCGCTGGGTCGGCTAGTGTCGGCAGTTATCGACCGACGTATCGGAAGGCTGCCGGCAATGTTTACGGGTGTCGAAGTCGCGCTTGCGCTGCTGCTGGCGGCCGGCGCCAGCCGGACCACCTCCGGCGACGAGTTGAAACAGCGGAATGCACTCGGCGGCTTTGCTCTCGATCTTCGGCTCATGGGCGCCAGCTACCATCGCTGCGTCGGACGTGCCACATTGGTCTGACAGTGCCAAAATTACCCTTCGCCCCTAAAAAAGAGAAAGGCGCAGCCTACTGGTATTCCCAATTCGGTCATCGGCGTTAGCTGCTTTGCCTAGTGGAAGAGGCTCAGTTGCGCCTGGTGCACACGGTTGTCTGCTTCCGAGGGCAGCTAAAGGTAGTCCGTCCTGGAACAAACACACCAAATCGCACTGCGGGATCTTGGTTCACGGGCTGATCCGGATTGGTACCCCACCCGCACCCGTATGTTCGAAAACCACCTGACTCACCTAGTTCGCGAACCCCGCTTCCGGAACCACCGCATGCTTGCGTGACTGCTATCCGGCCACTTGGCTTGTCGGGTACACCGTAGGTAGTCTGTAGCGGACCATGACAAGCCCACTCCCCACCACCGCCGCCACGGGGCGGTTCGCAAAGTACCACGCCCTCTTTCCAGATTACCATCGGATTATCCGCTTGCTGCCGCTCAGCAATATCCCGCCGCTGCTGCTCCGCGCGCGTTTCCGCGGCGCGCCCTTGCTCCACCCGCTGCTGTTCACGTGCGAGCCCCTGCTGGCGGGCCCTATCAGCTTCAGCTTGAGCCTGACGTTCGGGTTGCGAGCCCTCCCCGCTGTAGCCCGAAGTTGAACGGCCTTGACCGCCCGATTGCGCTGCAGCTTGCCGAGCTTCCTCTTGACGCCGCTCGCGTTCGGCATTGGCTGCATCGACCTGAGCCTGTACCTGCGCGGCAAAGCGCCGAGAGTCTTCAGCTTGGTCCTGAAACCGCTGCTGGGTTTCCTGCATGTTCCGCTCGTACACTTGCAAGGACCTTTGTTGCTGTGCGTCCGCCTCAGCTTGGTCGGCCGCCCTCTC
>JACMOQ010000381.1 GCA_014377905.1 Acetobacteraceae bacterium
ACCCTCCATGATCTTACCTGAGAAATTGTGTTCCCAATTCCGATTTAACGTTAATTGGGATTAATAAGAAAGGTGTTTCATGTTGAAAATTAAGATTTTTGTTCATTTTTCGGTGTAATAATGCGATGGTTTTTTCGATTAATTGTTATAATTTATTCGTTAATTATTCAAAAACTATTTAAATCGGAAGCATGATTCCCAATTGCGTACAACTGTGAATTTTTGTTCATTTGTAGTTATTTACGTGCCTTTTTGGCCGAAAATATCAACAGCCTGTGGATAAAGTTATTCACAGTCGGCAAACGCTCAGTTGTCGCAAATTGCAAGGGGCAGCCATCCGCAAGGCTGCCAAGCGTTCGACTGACCGTAAAACTGCCGCGTGACCGTGGCGCAACCAACGGCGTGGGCAGAAAAATAGTGTAATGTATTTATATTAAACAATTTTCGCGGTTGACCAAGTAACAGCTTGGTCTGCGGTCAAATTGGCATTGGCCCACACGGACGGAGCCAGGCAGTTACAAATTTTGGCGGCCCGGGCTGTAAATCTAGCTCCGCCCACCCACAAACGCGTTAAAGGTGATCAAGGTCAACGTATCTTTCACACCAGCCAGAGACTGGATGCGTTCGGTCACAAACAAACCAGTATCCTGGTCGGGGTTGAGGTAGAATTTTCCCAGCAGATCGTATTGCCCCGATGTCGAGTGCAGTTCCGACAATTCCTCGATGCTGTCGGCGGCCTCCTGTGCGACGCGATAGGCACGGCCCATCTCGCATTTGATGAAGACAAAGATCGGTCGCATCGCGGCACTCCTGTTCGATTGGTTCAGTTTGCCACCGCCATCGTGGTTGCGCAAAGCAGCGCGGGGATTATCCTGAAAGTCATCAGCGACCGAGAGGCCCAGCCCATGCCCGTTATCCAGAAATCCCAACCCGCTTTGCGCAGTGGCGGCCGCGTGCTGGCCGATGCGTTGGTGGCGCAAGGCATCGATCACGTCTTCGCGGTGCCTGGCGAAAGCTATCTCGATGTGCTGGACGGACTTTATGCCGACAGCAAACTGGTCAAGCTGGTGACCTGCCGGTTCGAGGCCGGGGCGGTCAACATGGCCGAAGCCTATGGCAAGCTTACCGGTCGCCCGGCAGCCGCCTTCGTTACCCGCGGGCCTGGTGCCTGCCATGGCGCGATTGGGGTGCATATCGCTTTTCAGGACTCGACCCCGCTGCTGCTATTCGTCGGTCAGATCCCGTTCGGCGAAACCGACCGTGAAAGCTTCCAGGAAGTCGATTACCGCCGCATGTTCGCCCCGCTCGCCAAATGGGTGACCCAGATCGATGACGCCACCCGCATTCCCGAACTGATCGCCCACGCCGTCGATGTCGCGACCTCCGGTCGGCCTGGCCCGGTAGTGATCGCGCTGTCGGAAGAAATGCAGCGTCATATGGTCGCGGTCGCCGATATTGGCCGTGCCGATGTCGCGGTGGCCTTCCCCGATCCCGCAGCCATTGCCAAAATGATGGCGCTGCTCGCCAAGTCGGAAAAGCCGTTGGCGATCCTTGGTGGTACACGCTGGACCGAGCCGGGCAGGGCGGCGATTGCAACCTTCCTCAAGGCGCATGACATCCCCGTCGCGGTCGGCTTTCGCCGTCAGGCGCTTTACGATGGCACTGCGGAGAACTTCGTCGGCGATATCGGTGTCGGTAGCGACCCGGCTTTGGTGGCCCGCGTGCGGGAAGCCGACCTCATCCTCGCGATCGGCACCAGGCTGGGCGAACCGGTGAGCCAGGGCTACACCTTGTTCGATAAAACGCCGATCGTGCACATCTATCCTGACGCCGGCGAAATCGGCCGGGTGTTTCGCCCCACCCTTGGCATTGTCAGTGAACTCAACGCCTTCGCCGCCGGTGTGGTAAAGCTCAAGCCTGCCCTAAAGGGCGCTAACGCCCAACCGTGGTCGGCCTGGACCCAGGAATTGCGCGCGCTGCGGCAAAAGGGCCGGGAGGTGCCGAGCTATGCCGGCACCCTCAATCTTGCGGACGCGATGCGCTCCCTGGAAACCCTGATGGCGCCGGATGCGATCATCACCTGTGACGCCGGTAATTTCGCCACCTGGGCGCCGCGTTTCATCAATTTCGCCGATGGCCAGCGCTTCATCGGCCCGACCAATGGCGCGATGGGCTATGCGGTGCCGGCAGCGGTGGGCGCCAAGATCGCGTTCCCCGAGCGGCAGGTGATCGGACTGGTCGGTGATGGCGGCTTTCTGATGACCGGGCAGGAAATCGCCACCGCCTTCCATCATGGCGTCGCCCCAATTATCCTGGTGTTCAACAACCAGATGTTCGGCACCATCCGGATGTATCAGGAAGGCCGCTATCCCGGCCGGGTGTCGGGCACCGCGCTCACCAATCCCGATTTTGCCAAATTCATTGAGGCTTTTGGCGGCCATGGCGAAATCGTCGAGCACACCGCCGATTTTGCCCCGGCCTTTGCGCGGGCCGTGGCATCGGGCAAGCCCGCGGTGATCGAGTTGCGGATGAACCCCGAACAAATTACCACCCGCGCCACCATTGCCGATCTGCGCGCAGCTGCCGGCGGCACCAAAAAGCCGGCCAAGCGGGGTGCGGCGGCTCGCAAGGTGAAAGGACGGAAATAGGCTTCTTTGTCCCTGACCAATAGCGCTGATGCAATCCGCCGCCCTGTGCGCCCGATAGGCGGCGAATTGAATCCGTTACGGCGGCGCTATGCCCTGCAAGCCAGCAGTTTTGTCGAAAAACTTTACACTTGGTTAATGGGCTGAATCGTAACTGCCTAAATTAAAACACATATTCCTCCGGGCATGAAAATTGCTTAACTTTTCCTAGACGCCAAAAATGGTCTCGCCAATTCATGTGTGGGACGGGGGTCTTCAGGAGGGTAAGATGCGCATTTCCAATATCGCAATCATCGCCGCCATGGCCGTCATCGCGATGACCGGCCACGCCTTTGCCGCCGTGACAGTCTCAGTGCCCGAACCCGCATCGATGGCGCTGCTCGCGATCGGCGTGGGCGGGGTGATCCTGACGAAGCTTCGCCGGCGGAAATAATCTCCCCGACGGTGGACGCCTTGGTCAATCCACCGCCGCGTAGATTGCCCGTTCGAACGCCCACAGCACGTCCAGCACTCTCGGATCGGCAAATGGCAGGCTTTGGGTGAGCAACACCCCGGCCACGCCGCGCACCGGGTCAATCCAGTAATAGGTATTGCCCAGCCCGGCCCAGCATAACCCGCCGGGGCTGCGGCCGGCAGCGCTGCGTTCGGTATTGATCAGGAAACCCAGCCCCCATTTCTGCACCATGCCGGGGAAGAAATCCGCGTCCGCTGAACTCGACGGCGCCACGCTCCGCAGCCCTTTGCCATTGACGGTGCCGATCTGGTTGCGCCCCATCTCGGCGACCGTGTCCGGCCGCAGAATGGCTGCGCTGTCGAGGCTGCCCCCGTTCAGCATCATCCGCAGAAACCGCATATAGTCGCGCCCGGTGCCATGCAGGCCGCCGCCACCCCGTGCCGGCGCATCTGGCGCGCCGGTCATGAAGTTAATCGGGGCGAGGCTGCCATCGGGCTGGCGCGCATGCACCCGTGCCTTACGAGCGGCCTGGTCGGGTGCCATCGCGAACCCGCAATCCTTCATCCCGAGCGGGCCAAGGATATGGTTCTCCAAATAGGCAGCGAGATCCAAGCCGCTCGCCGTTGCCACTGCCTGGCCGACCAGATCGGTCGCGATCGAGTAATTCCACTGCGTACCCGGATCAAATAGCAACGGAATGCGGGCATGCTGAGCGGCGGTGTCGGGCACCCGCGGCAGCCCGAGCGCCTTGAAGACCGGCGCGATCTCCTTATTCCAAAGGTCGTAGCCGAAGCCGGCGGTGTGGGTCAGCAACTGGCGCAAGGTGATCGACCCGCGCGCTGGGCGCAGAATGGGGTGCCCGTCGGCCTGGGTGCCGATCATTACCTGGGGATTGGCCAGGCCCGGCAGGATGTCGGCAATCGGGCCGTCAAGGGATAACAGGCCCTGTTCGACCAGTTGCATCGCGGCGACCGAGGTAATGATTTTGGTCATCGAGGCGAACCAAACCACGCTCGCCGGGTCCATGGCGATTTCGGCGGCAAGGTCGCGGCGCCCGAAACCGGCTTCGTAGAATGTGCCATTGGCATCA
>JACMOQ010000045.1 GCA_014377905.1 Acetobacteraceae bacterium
GCGCTACGGCTGGTCTGCGCGGAAATTCGCGCAATCGCGCTCGAAGCGTCCGCCATGCGGCTGGGCTGTGCGGTCGCGGCGTTGGATGTCGCGGACGGCGCGATCCTGCGTGACGGCGACCCCAGCGGGCTGGAATACTGGAACCTGGCGCTCGACCTTGACCGCGCTGCAACCGGAACGGTGACGCCCAAACCCGCCGGCGCCTATCGGGTGGTTGGGCAAAATATTCCGCGCCGTGACCTCCCGACCAAATTGTTCGGCGCAGGCTTCATGCAGGATTTCTCCCGGCGCGGCATGCGCCACGGGCATGTGGTGCACGCCCCGCGTATCGGCATGGCCATTGCCCGGCTCGACATCGCCGCCATTCAACAGGCGGCCGGCGGGGCGGTGGAAATCCTGCGCCATGGCAGGATGCTGGCTCTGGTCGCCGACAGCGAAACCACCCTGCGGCGCGCGGCTTTTGCCGCCGACACGGCGGTGGGTTGGAACGGCCTACCGGATTTGATCCCGGACCAGCAGAACGCCGCCTGGCTGATTGACCAACCCAGCCGCGACGGCGACCACGGCGCGGCCACGACCGCGACCGCCGGCCGCAAACTCAGCGCGACCTATTCGCGGCCCTATATTTCGCACGGCTCGATCGGCCCGTCCTGCGCGATGGCAGAGTTTCGCGATGGTCATTTGACCGTCTGGTGCCACGCACAGGGGGTTTATGGCCTGAAGACCACCCTTGCCGGCGGGCTGAAGCTTGCGCTGGATCAGGTTTCGGTGCGCCATCTGCACGGCAGCGGCTGCTACGGCCAGAACGGCGCCGACGATGCGGCCTTCGATGCCGCCGCCATTGCCCTGCTACGGCCCGGCACCCCGATCCGGGTGCAGTGGCGTCGTGAAGACGAATTCGGCTTCGAACCGGTTGGCCCGGCGATGCGCATTCGCCAGGATGGGGTGCTGGGCGCTGATGGCGGGCTGGTCGATCTGACCACCGAAATCTGGTCCGGCCCGCATACCAGCCGCGGTGGCGCCGGCAATCCGTTGACTGCCCGCACCCAGCCCGATCCAGTGGCACCAACCCCGCTCACCGAAACCTCCGCCCCCTATCCCGGCGCCGGAACTCGCAACGCGGTCCCCAACTATGCCATTCCGGCGGCGCGATACCGGCATCATCTGGTGCCGGTGACCCCGGTACGCACCTCGTCCTTGCGCGGGCTGGGCGCGATGCCAAACATTTTTGCGCTGGAGTGTTTCATCGACGAATGCGCGGACGCGGCCGGGCAGGACCCGCTCGCCTATCGGCTGGCGATGCAGCCCGACCCCCGGGCGCGCGACGTGCTGATCGCGGTCGCTGAAATGGCGGGATGGTCCGCGCGTGGCCCGGCCGGCACAGGCGGCGGGTTGGGGCTCGGCTTTGGTCGCTACAAGAATGCCAGCGGCTATGCTGCGGTTGCCGTGCGGGTGTTGGTCGACGCCGATATTCGGCTGGTGGATATCTGGTGCGCCGCCGATGCGGGACTTGCAATCAACCCCGATGGGGTGATCGCCCAATTGGAGGGCGGCATTATCCAAGGGGCGAGTTGGACCTTGAAGGAAGAGGTGCAGTTCGACGCATCTGGCGTCGCATCGCGCAACTGGGATCGCTACCCGATTCTGCGCTTTTCCGAAATCCCGCCGATCACCTGCCGGATGTTGCCGCGCCCCGACGCTCCACCGCTGGGCATGGGCGAGGCGACCATCGGGCCGGTGGCGGCAGCGATCGGCAATGCGGCATCCCACGCGCTGGGGGCGCGGCTGCGGGACTTGCCGTTGACGCGCGAAAAAGTAATCGCCGCCCTACTTTAGCGCCGCGTTGACCTGTTGGTGAAACGCTGCCTCGGTTCCCGGCGGCGGTAAGTAGTTCGGGCAGGTATTGGCCGCGCCACAGGCATTGAATATGCCGGTCAGCGGATCGATCTGCGGTCGTGGCAAGGGGTCGGGCGCATCGATGGCAGTCGCAAGCGCCGGACCGCCGCCGGCGGCAAACATCTGAAAAGCGACAGACCGACGGCGGCGGATTTCGGGATGGGCGACAACAACAAATTCATCGCGCAACGCCTCGGCGGCCTTGGGCGAGGCGATGAAATCCATGAAACGATCCGCCTCCTCCATGGCGTTGCCGGGGTTCGCCACCACCGCCGCGCCATAAAGCGGCCATCCGGTATGGCCCGCACGTTGGCTAATCATAAAATCGTCCTGGCCTTGCTGCACCACGCAACGCTCCCAGGTGAAACTTGGCGCGCAGCCACCGGGCGGACGAATGATCTCAAAATCGCGCCATTGTATCCAGCCAACGCCGAGCCAGAGCACCTTGTCGCGCTGCACCCGAGCGCGGCCTTTCAGCGTTTCTGGAATATCTTTGAATGGCTGGCTGGCCCCGGCAATACCCAAAGCTTGCTCGCCACCGGCGACATAAAACAGCCGTGAACTTAGCAACGCGATTGCAAGCGTTGGCTGGCCCGGATCGAATTTCTGCGCATTCACGCCGGCCAGAACGGCATGCGTTGTTGGCAGATCCTCCACCGGATGCGGGACAATCCGCCATCCTGACGGGCCACGCCACGCGCTGATCAGGCGCCCCGCCAATGACGGGGCAGCGTTCACACCCGGGGCTAGAATTTGCTTCCCAGCCACGACATGAATCTCGAGATTTTGCGCCCGTGCCTGTGCCGCGATCGCAATCGTGAGGATCAGCCAGCAGATCAACCTCATCGGCCGAGCGCCAGACGCAAAGCCGCCAAATTGTCGGATGCTTCCTTGCCACGGGCCAAGCTGATTGCTTCCCAATAGGGCGTTAGCCGACGGGCCGAGGCGATCAAATCATCTGGGCGGGGCTGGGCCATCATAAAACCACCTCCTGTTAATTCGGCGAACGCGCCCGCTTCGTCGGCGGCAAGGGCGATGGTTAAGGCTGCGGCAAGATCGGCGCCAAAATTCGTTATCACCTGGGCCAACGGCTTGGCCAATGCCGCCATCGCGGCGCGATTGACTAGAATAACCCCGTCGCTGCGCACCGGCGTAATCCGGCAGCCAAACCGAAGCCGCCCGGCCCAGACCAGGCCCGCACCGACCGCGGTTCCGAAAACCCCGTGCAAGGTTCCGCTTTCGAGCGCGGCCAGAACATCATCAGTCACCATCGTAATCGCCAGGGCCCCCATCCGGTGCACCGCCTCGGCCTGATCCTGGGTGGTAGTGCGGATGACCATCCCGCGCAAATCATCGATGCCCGCAACCGGGCGTATGGTAAAAATCACTTGGGGAGGCGTCATGTAATAGCCAATCAACTGCGCCTTGTGCTTGGCAAACAGCGTATCGAGAAAGGCGCGCTGGATCGGCTGGGCGATGCGCAGATGGTCGTCATTGACGATCAGCCCAGGCAGGCGCAGCGCCCCTGCTGCGGGCAAGGTCGAAACGTAGTAGATATCTTCTCCAAGCTGGACCCGTCCATCGGCGACCGCGGCGGTAACCGCGGTGGACCGGATCGGCAGGCTGCCCGCCATTCTGACTGAAATCGAC
>JACMOQ010000382.1 GCA_014377905.1 Acetobacteraceae bacterium
CAATCCGGGTGGTGGGGTCGCAGGCGACAGCACCTTCCTGATCACGGAATTACTGAAGTTCCCCACCGTGGCTGCGGCGGTTGGCGCATTATGGGATCCCATCGCGGTGGATTTTTGCATCGCCGCAGGGCCTGGCGCCGAACTGCCGTTGCGCTTCGGCGGCAAGGCGGCAGCGACCTCGGGCCAGCCGATTGATGCGATTGTACGGGTCCGTGCGGTCACCAACGACCTGGTCATCCCGTTCCAGCAAAGCACCGTCTCGCTGGGTGCCGCCGCTTGCGTCACCATCGGCAATCTCGATGTGGTGCTGGCGTCAGGCCGGGCGCAGACGTTCCACCCGGAGGTCTTTACCAAGCTTGGCATCGATCTGGCACACAAGAAGATCGTGGTGGTAAAATCATCTAACCATTTCCATGCCGCCTTCGCGCCGGTCGCCGCTGAGATCATCTATGTAGATTGCGGCGGCCCCTATCCGCCCGATCCGGCGCGGATTGGGTACACCAAAATTCGCCGGCCGATCGCGCCGCTGGATACCAATCCGTGGTGTTAATCGCGTGTCCTCACGCGCCCTGATACCTATGGCCAATAATTCCAAGGGAGAGAAACATGAGACTGAAAAACAAAGTCGCGATCATCACCGGTGGCGCGCATGGCATGGGCGAATCTGAAGCACGTTTATTCGCCAAGGAGGGTGCGGCGGTCGTCATCGCCGACCTGCTTGAAACCGAAGGCAATGCGGTGGCCGCCGATATTTGCGCCAATCAGGGCCGGGCGATTTTTGTCAAAACCGATGTTACCTCGGAAACCGCGTGGAACCACCTGATCGCGACCGCCATCGCGACCTATGGTCGGATCGATATCCTGGTGAACAATGCCGGCATCAGCGGCAGTTCCGTGGGCGACGAACTGGCGTTGGCCGGATGGGAGAAACTTATTGCGGTCAATGCCACCAGTGTTTTCCTCGGCACGACGCGGGCGGCGGCGGAGATGGCCAAGACCGGTGGCGGATCAGTGGTCAATATTTCGTCGATCATGGGCTTCATCGGCGGAGCCGACAGCCACCCCGGTTACAGCGCGTCCAAGGGCGCGGTGCGTATCTTCACCAAAACTGCCGCGGTCCGGTTCGGCCCGACCGGCGTGCGGGTGAATTCGGTCCATCCCGGCTTCCTGCCGCCGATGTTGAACAACACAAACGCCGCCGGACGCGACTCCAAAGCCTCCGTCACGCCCCTACGCCGTTTGGGCGAGGTGCTGGACGTCGCCTATGGCGTATTGTTCCTTGCGTCCGACGAGGCGTCGTTCATCACGGGCACGGAACTGGTGATCGATGGCGGGTATATCGCGCAGTAAGCTAACCGGGGATCGTCGGGCATTCGCTGCCACGTCCCCCATGGCGCCAGTGCCCGAAATGCCCGTAAAGTTTCGTGTCAACCGCCTATCGGGGTAGTGCCGCCCGGAACGAGGGAAAACCTGAAATGAATCTCAACTATCTGCTCGACCGGAACGTCACCTGGGGGCAGAGTGAGGCCAATGCCGACCCAAGTTTCTTCGTGCGGATGGCCGAATAGCAATCACCGAAACATCTTTGGATTGGCTGCTCCAACAGCCGGGTGACCGCCAATGACGTTCTGGGCCGCGATCCTGGCCAGGTCTTCGTCCATCGCAATATTGCGTACATGGCCCACACCAGCGATATTAACTTGCTCGCGGACCTGGAGTAGGGTATCGACTTCCTGCACATTGAACATATGATTGTGTGCGGCCAATACGGGTGCGGAGGCACAGAACGTGCCCTGGGCGCAAAACGTTCGACACTGATTGACCATTGGCTGCAACCGATCTTCGTGCTGTATCACGAACACCGCCTGATTTTTGGGGCGCTACCCGACTACGCCGCCCGGTTCGACCGAATGTGCGAAATCAAGGTCGAAACGCAGGTTCCCCGGCTGGCCGGCACCCCGATTGTCGAAACGGCATTATCCAACCGGCTGAACCTGACTTTTCGTGGTTGGATCTATGGAATACATGATGGCCTGCTGCGCGACGTCGACGCGACGCTGTGCTCCCGCGCGGCACGCGATGCCTGTTCAGAATCGATCGACGCGTTATTGATCCCGTCGGGCCGCGCAGCGGCGTTCGGAGCCAAGCGATCTAGGGTTTCCCACCTTCATCAATCTACGATCCCTACTCATTGGCTGCCGAAATATCCGGCGCCTCCGGGTTTTTCATTCCGACCGTATGATAGCCGCAATCAACATGGTGCACTTCACCGGTCACACCCGACGCCAAATCAGACACCAGATAAGCCGCCGAGCCGCCGACCTCGTCGATCGTCACGTTGCGCGCGAGTGGGGAGTTATACTGGTTCCACTTCAGAATGTAGCGGAAATCCCCGATCCCGCTGGCAGCCAAGGTCCGGATTGGCCCTGCACTGATCCCATTGACCCGGATGCCGGCTGGCCCGAAATCTGCGGAAAGATAGCGCACCGAGGCCTCGAGCGCGGCCTTGGCAACGCCCATGACGTTGTAATGCGGGATCACCTTCTCAGCGCCGTAATAGCTAAGCGTTAACAGCGACCCGCCCGGCCGCATCATTTTGGCGGCTCGGTGGGCGACCGCGACGAAACTGTAACAGGAGATGTCCATCGCCTGAAGGAATGCCGCCCTGGGGGTATCGGCATAGCGCCCGCGCAAATATGCCTTGTCGGCGTAGCCGATGGCGTGGACCACAAAGTCGATGCCATCCCATCGCTCGCCAATTGACGCGAAAGCGGCATCAATGCTGGCGTCGTCGCCGACATCGCACGGCAGCACGATATCCGATCCCAGGCTTGCAGCGAGCGGCTTAACCCGCTTGCCTAAAGCCTCGCCCTGATACGTGAAGCCGAGCGCCGCCCCCTGCGCAGCACAGGCGGCCGCAATCCCCCAACCGAGCGAATGGTCGTTTGCCACGCCCATGATGAGCCCGCGCTTGCCCTGCAAAAGATTTCCACGCGTCCGAGTCATCGTGGTATTTTCACCGTTGGCCATGGTCATGCGGTTCCTGCTGCATTGGTGAGGATACGTGTTCGTGACATAGCACCCCCCGCGCCGGCAAGGGGCTTACCAGCTTGGCTTGCCTGCACCTGTGGCGCAGACAGTGCAAGCTTAAACGAAAGGTGTGGTGATGCCCGACCAATCTCCATTTGACATGTTCAAGGCCTGGTTCACGGCCGCCGCGGCGGTGGAGTTGAACGACCCGAACGCTATGACCGTTGCCACCGCGACGCCTGCCGGCCTGCCATCGGCCCGCATCGTGCTGCTGAAGGAATGGGACGCAAACGGTTTTGTATTCTATACTAACACTACCAGCCGCAAGGGCCACGAACTTGCGGCCAATCAGAACGCGGCGCTGCTGTTCCACTGGAAATCGAGCCTCCAGCAGGTCCGCATCGAAGGCCGAGTGGAAACGGTTACCGGCACCGAGGCCGACGCCTACTACAATTCCCGGCCGCGCAATTCGCGCATTGGTGCCTGGGCATCAATTCAGTCCGCCCCGTTGGCCAGTCGAGACATGCTACGAACTCGAATAGATGAATTCGACGCGCTATATCCGGGCGAGGCAGTTCCGCGCCCACCGCACTGGTCCGGCTATCGGGTGGTGCCATCCTGGTTCGAGTTCTGGCAGGACATGCCGTTTCGGCTGCATGATCGCACCACTTTTACCCGCACCGCCGCGGGATGGACTGCGGGCAAACTATTTCCCTGATCGGAACGCGTGACGGCATCGCTTTGGTTTGGTAAACCGCGCGACGATCGAACTTAAGGATTGCGCGTGACCCAAGCCGAACGCCTAGCCCTGGGCAGCATTGCTGTTGGCAGTGTTGTGCTGGCGATGAAGTTGGCGGCCTGGTGGGTGACCGGCAGTGCGGCGCTGTTTTCCGACGCTGCCGAAACCGTGGTTAATGTCGTGGCCGCCGCCGTCGCCTTTATGGCCTTGCGCCTTGCAGCCAAGCCGGCCGACGCCGAGCACCCCTATGGGCATGACAAGGCGGAATTTTTTGCAGCCGTAATCGAGGGCGTGCTGATCGTGGTAGCGGCTTTGATCATCATGCAGCACGCCTGGCAGACCTATCTCGATCCGCGCCCGATCGAGGCGATGGGCTTGGGGGCCGCGTTGAACGCGGCATCAACGGTGCTGAATCTGGTCTGGGCTTGGTTCCTGCTGGCGAGCGGTAAAGCCCTGCGGTCCCCAGCCCTGCGCGCGGACGCCCATCATATCCTAGCTGACGTCGTCACATCCGTTGGCGTGCTGACTGGGCTAGGGTTGATCCGGCTGACCGGGCTGCAATGGCTCGACCCGATGGCCGCAGCGATCACCGGGGTCTACGTGCTGGTTGCCGGCAGCTTTGTTATCCGCGATTCGGTC
>JACMOQ010000383.1 GCA_014377905.1 Acetobacteraceae bacterium
CCGCATCGTGCAGGAAGGCCACGAGAGCGGTTTTTAGTCGAAAGCCGCCGTGGTCGGCGGCGATGGCAATCACATGCTGGTCCATAGACGCAGCCTCTACCACGCGGGCGCGTGCTGGCGAAACCAGAAACGCGATGCAGGCGCAAGGCGGCCATGCGGCAAGGGCGCAAAACTGCTAGTGTGGCTCCGATCGAAATCGAGGTGCCGATGCTTAATCAACCCTTTGACCCGTTCCAAGCGATGCGTATCAGCGGTTTGCTGCTGGTGGCGGTCCTGGTGGCGACCAACGTCGTGCCAGGCTTGCGTCCCTATGGGCGATGGATCGGCGGGGTTGGCGGGGTGCTGTACCTGATCGCCTGGATCGTGTTTTATGTGATTAGTTGGGGCTGATGATCCGCGAAGGGCGCGCGGCCGATCAACCTGATTTGGCGCGGCTTTGGTGCGCTGCCTGGCAGGTAACAATGCCGGCGATTGATTTTACGGCGCGGTTGGCTTGGTTCGATCGCCATCTTGGCGGGCTGCAGGCAGCCGGGGCGATAATTTTATGCGCGGTCGATGCCAGCGACCGGGTGATCGGATTTGCGACCATTGACCCGGCGACCGGTGAAATGGACCAGTTGGCGGTGGCGCCGGACGCTTTCGGGAACGGAGTTGCACCCGCGCTGTTGGCCGAGGTCAAGCGCCGCGCCCCTGGGTTTGTGAAACTTTCGGTAAACCGGGATAACCCGCGCGCGGTCCGATTTTACGAGCGCGAAGGTTTCCGTGTCGTGGGGGCTGGGGTCAATCCCGGATCAGGGCTGGATATTTCCCATATGGAATGGCCATAATCACGATTTCGCAATGACCGCCACACCACCGAGATAGTGCCGCAAAACCTGCGGCACCCGGATCGACCCATCTTCGTTCTGATAATTCTCCATCACCGCAATCAAACAGCGCCCCACCGCAACGCCCGATCCGTTCAGCGTATGGACAAACCCCATCGTCTTGCCATCGCCCGACCGGAAGCGCGCATTCATTCGCCGCGCCTGGAAATCACGGGTGTTGGAACACGAACTGATCTCCCGCCACATCCCCTGGCCGGGCAACCACACCTCCAGATCAAACGTCCGCGCGGCACCGAACCCGGTATCGCCCGATGACAGCTTCATCCGCCGATAGGGCAGGCCGAGCAGTTCCAGCACCCGTTCCGCGCAGCCTGTCATGCGTTCCTGTTCGGCAACTGACTGATCGGGATGCACAATCGACACCATCTCGACCTTCTTGAACTGATGCTGGCGCAGCATGCCGCGGGTGTCGCGCCCCGCCGAGCCGGCTTCGGAGCGGAAACAATCGGTCAACGCGGTCAGCCGCATCGGCAGCTTCGCCTCCGGCACGATCACATCGCGCACCGTGTTGGTCAGCGGAATTTCCGAGGTCGCGATCAGCCAGCGCCCGTCGGTGGTGCGGAAACTATCCTCGGCGAATTTCGGCAACTGGTTGGTGCCGAACATGCTGGCGTCGTTGACCAGCACCGGCACCGCATGTTCCTCGTAGCCATGCTCGCCGGTGTGCAGATCGAGCATGAACTGGCCCAGCGCACGTTCCATCCGCGCCAGCGCGCCGCGTAAAATGGTAAAGCGGGCGCCAGAAATTTTGCCAGCGAGCTCGAAATCCATCATCCCGAGCGCTTCGCCGAGTTCAAAATGCTGCTTGGGCGTGAAGTCGGGCATGGCGGGCTCGCCGACCTGCTTGACGACGATGTTGGCGGTCTCGTCAGCGCCATCCGGCACGTCCGCGTCGAGCCGGTTGGGCAGTGCGGCCAGAATGTCGAAAATCTCGCGGTCCTGGGCGGCAGCGGCCTGGTCCAATCCGGCCATCTCATCGCGCAAAGCGGTCGCTTCGGCCTCGGCCGCCGAGGTGTCGGCGCCGCGGCGCTTGCCCTCGCCAATGGCCTTCGACAGCGCGTTGCGGCGCGCCTGACGGTCCTGGAGTGCGGTTTGCGCGGCGCGGCGGGCTTCGTCTAACGCCAGTATCTCGCTGGCGCGCGCGGGCAGAAAGCGGCGGGCGAGGGCGGCATCGAACTCAGCGGGGTCGGCGCGGAGCAGGCGGATGTCGTGCATGGATTAACGTCTCTTCAACGATGGGCGGCTTCGGTTAATCCTCGCGCCGCTTAGGCTCAACAATCCGCGCCGCAATAATCGATAACTCGTACAACCCGATCAACGGCACCGCGAGCCCAATCTGGGTGATCACATCCGGTGGCGCCAGGATGGCGGCAATAATGAACATCCCGACATAGGCATAACGGCGATATTTCATCAGGCCCTTGGACCCGACGATGCCGACCTTGGCCATCAGCGACAGCGCCACCGGCAGCTGGAAGGCGAGGCCAAAGGCGAAGATCAGCTTCATCACCAGATCGAGATATTCGGCGACCTTTGGCTGCGACTCGATGGCCATGGTGCCGTCCCCGCCCGGGGCTTCGAAGCTGATGAAGAACTTCCACGCCACCGGGAAGATGAAGTAGTAGGCCAGTGCCGCGCCGAGCAGGAAAAGCACCGGGGAGGCGACCAGGAACGGCGCGAAGGCGCGTTTCTCGCTGCGATACAGCCCCGGCGCAATGAACAGCCATAGCTGGGTGGCAATCATCGGGAAGCCAAGAAAGGCTCCGCCGAACATCGCCACTTTCAGATGGGTGAAAAACGCCTCGGTCAGCGCGGTGTAGATCATGTGCCGCTGGACGCCCATTTCGGCATAGATATTAGCCAAAGGCTGGGCGAGGAACTCGAAAATCTGGGCGGAAAAATAATAGCTGACGAAGAAAAACACCATGAATCCGGCCATCGACCAGATCAGCCTCCGGCGCAGTTCGATCAGATGATCGAGCAGTGGCATCGCCTTGTCTTCAATGACGTCTTCTTTCTCAGTATCGGCCACGTTGATCAGCCCCTGCTAGCGCGTTGTCAGTGTGATGCCCGGCGGCACGAAGGCTGGCGGTTCGGGCGGGTGGGCGATTTGTGGCGGGATGAAATCGGGATAGTCGATGACCACCGGCTCGGGCATGGGTTCAGCCGCCACCAGTTCCGGCACCACCGGGCTCACGATGTCCGGGGTTGCCGGGTTCATCAGATCCTCGGCGAAGGTCGCCCGCAGGCTGCCATCCTTATCGACAGAGTTTTCAACCAAACCCTTAAGGTCGAAATTACGCACCTCATCAAAGGTTTTCTTGAGATCGCCGAGATCGGCATCCTTCACCATCTCATCGACATGGGTCTGGAATTCGGACGCCATGCGCCGGGCGCGTTTGATGACATCGGTCACCGCCTTGATGGCGATCGGCAGATCCTTCGGGCCAATCAGCACCAGGGCGACGACGCCGATCAGGGCGATCTCGCCCATACTGAAGTCAAACATGGTCTGCGATCATCATCACGTGTTGGCGTCCTCGGTCGCCGGCTTGCTAGCAGGAAACCGGGGAGGGGGGAAATTCGTCGCTTGGCGGCTCGGCTGGGGCATGAATGGGGGGGGCATCAACCAGCAAATCGCCGCGCGGCGGCAGGGATCGCAGATCGGCGAGGCCGAATTGGGCGAGGAATTGCGGGGTGGTGCCCCACAGGGTTGGTCTGCCGGGGGTTTCCTTGCGGCCTTTAGGCGCGATCAAAGCTGCCTCCAACAAGCTGTCCAGGGTGTTCTGGCTCAGCCCGGCGCCGCGTATTTCCTCAATTTCCGGTCTTGTCACCGGCTGATGGTAGGCGATGATGGCCAGCGTCTCCATCGCCACCCGCGGCAGGCGGCGCGGCACCTGGATGACACGCCGCAGGCGCGGGGCGATATCCGGCGCGGTGCGGAACTGCCAGCCGCCGGCAACGGTTGCCAGTTCGATGCCGCGCCCGGCGTAACGGTCACGGAGTGCCGCAATCACCGCCTCGACATCGACATCGTCGGCCAGCAAATGGGTCAGTTGGCGCGCCCCGGTTGGGGTCGACGACGCGAAGATCAGTGCCTCGGCGAGGCGGAGGTGTTCGTCGAGATCGTTCATACGGGGAGGGGCCCAGACTGGCTTCTCTCACCCCAGCCCCCTCCCCCAGGGGGAGGGGGGAGTGTTTTCCCCCTCCCCCCCGGAGGGGGGCGCG
>JACMOQ010000384.1 GCA_014377905.1 Acetobacteraceae bacterium
CCGGCCACCGCGTGCTCGACGCCGGATGCGGCAGCGGGCGTGACGCCGAGACCCTGCTCGATCTAGTCGGCATTGATGGCCAGGTAACCGGCACCGATCCCAACCCCACAGCGATTGCCAATGCGCTTGGCCGCACCGAGGCCAAGCGGGACCGCTTGAAATTTAAGGTCGCCGATAGCTACGACCTGCCCTTTCATGCCAGCAGCTTTGACACGGCACGGATGGACCGGGTGTTGCAAACCCTTCACGAACCCGCCGCCGCGGTTGCGCAACTCGCTTGGGTGGTGCGTGCCGGCGGGCGGATTGTGCTGATGGAACCCGATTGGGAAAGCCTGACGGTCGGCGGCGCCGATCCCCGGGTAACCCGCATCGTGGTCAGCCACATCGCCGACACCAGCCAGCCCAGCGGCAAAGTCGGCCGCGATCTGGCGATGTTGCTGTCAGATGCCGGTTGTCATGCCATTGAGGTTGAGTTGCACAGCCTGGTGATGCGCAACCTGGGTGCGATGGACCATCTGGCGTCACTGGGGGCGGCACTGGCCGATCTTGTGGCTGCCGGGCGCTTGGCCAATGACGCCGCCGAGGCTTGGTGGCAGCGTCTGGAAGACCACGACGCCGAAAAATGCTTTTGGGGTGGAATGACTGTAACGATCGCGGTGGCGACGGTTTCGGGATGAAACCGTCGCCGTAGGCGTCAGGCGAACAAACTGCCTGAGTCAGCCACTTTCGCCAGATGATCGGCGGTGCTGCCATAAAGCGCTTCAATCATCGTCATGCGCTTGAAGTAATGCCCGACTTTGTATTCCATCGTCATCGCGATGCCACCATGCAACTGCACCGCTTCTTCGCCAATCAGCTTGCCGGATTTGCCGATCTGCACCTTGGTGGCCGAAACGGCGCGACTGCGCGATTTGGCATCATCATCGCCGGCCATCACGGTGCCGAACATGTTGATCGAGCGCGCCTGTTCCAGGGCCACAAACATATCAACCGAGCGATGCTGCAGGACCTGGAATTCGCTGATCGCACGGCCGAACTGCTTGCGCTGCTTCATGTAATCGACCGTGGTGACGTGCATTTCGTGCATCAGGCCGACCGCTTCGGAACACAGCACCGCAATCGCTTCGTCGATAACCCGCTCCACAATCGGCAGGGCACCAGCCGGATCGCCCAGCACGTCAGCGGCACGGACATTGGCGAAGCTTATTTCCGCAGCACGCAAGCCGTCCTGGGTTGGGTAGCCCTTGCGGGTCAGGCCCTCGGCCTTCGCATCGACCACAAACAATCCAATGCCGTTGCGGTCACGGCGGCTGCCGGCGGTGCGCGCGGTAACCAGGATTGTGTCGGCGCAATCGCCGTGCATGACCACCGATTTCTCGCCATTCAGCACCCAGCCATCGCCGGATTTGGTGGCGGTGACCTGAACATCGGCAAGATTATATCGGCTCGCGCGCTCAACATGGGCGAACGCCACCAGCCGGGTGCCGGCAGCGATTTCGCTCAGCATCGCCATCTTCTGCGCGTCAGTGCCAGCGCGCTTGATCAGCCCGCCGCCGAGCACGACGGTCGCAAAGAATGGCTCCAGCACCAGGCCGCGCCCGAAGGCTTCAGCGACCAGCATCGATTCCACCGGTCCACCGCCAAAGCCGCCATAGGCTTCATCGAAGCTTACGCCGAGCAGACCAAGTTCGGCGAATTGCGCCCAGTTGTCGCGGCTCCAGCCGTCTTTCTCGGCCATGTATTTCTTGCGCTGATCGAAGCTGTAGCGGTCGGCGATCAGACGGTCGACGCTGTCCTTAAGGAGGCGTTGGTCGTCGGTTAGGTCGAAGTCCATGGGCAAATTCCTTTAGGCGAAAAAAGTAGTTCTTTTTGTGAACAAAAAGAACCGAAAAAACTTTTTAATGATTGCGACCGTTGGCTCGGAACCTCACCGCGGTCCCGCGCCAACAGCAACAAAGTAGGGAAGTTATTTTGCTTCCCCTGATTGCTTGCCTAGAATCCCAGAATCGCCTTCGCAATAATATTCCGCTGGATCTCATTCGACCCACCATAGATCGACACTTTGCGCTTGTTGAAATAAGCCGGCGCGGCGGCGGCGGCGAATTCCGGACCGTATCCGACTTCGTTGCGGCCGCTGCCTTCATCGGACATCGCAAACGGCATGATGTAGGGCCCGGCGACATCCATGGTAAGGTCAGTGATCCACTGCTGGATTTCCGAGCCCTTCATTTTCAGGATCGAGCTTGCTGGGTTAGGTCGACCTTTGGCCTTGCCTTTTTCGTCGGCGATGATGCGCAATTGGGTCATTTCCAGCGCCTTGAGCTCGATTTCGACCATCGACAGCTTTTCGCGGAATTTCGGATTATCGAGCACCCGGGCCTCTCCCATCGGTTCGATGGCCGCGAGTTCGCGAATCCGCTTCAGGCGCGCCTTAGACGCGCCGACCTGGGCGATGCCGGTGCGTTCATTGCCGAGCAGGAATTTCGCGTAGTCCCAGCCCTTGTTGACCTCACCGACAATATTTTCTGCCGGCACCTTCACGTCGTCAAAAAAGACCTCGTTCACCTCATGCCCGCCGTCGATAGTCTGGATCGGGCGCACGGTGATGCCAGGCGTTTTCATGTCGCAAAGGATGTAGGAAATACCCTCCTGCTTCTTGACGTTGGGATCGGTGCGGCACAGCACGAAAATCCAGTCGGCATGCTGGCCTAATGTGGTCCAGGTTTTCTGCCCGTTGATCACCCACTGCCCGTCGATCAGTTCGGCCTTGGTGCGCAGACCCGCGAGGTCCGATCCGGCGCCCGGTTCAGAAAAGCCCTGACACCACCAGATATCGAGATTGGCGGTTGCCGGCAGGAACTTCTTCTTCTGCGCTTCGCTGCCGAACTGGGCAATCACCGGCCCGACCATTGAGGTATTGAAAGCGAGTCCACCGGGCACGCCGGCCAACTGAATTTCATCGGCGTAGAAATAGCGCTGCACCGGGGTCCAGTCCTTGCCACCCCATTCGACCGGCCAGCCCGGCACCGCAAGCCCGTGCTTGTTGAGGATGCGCTGCTGGAGGATGATTTCATCCTTGGTCAGATGCTGGCCTTCGAGCACCTTGGTGCGGATGCTTTCGGGGATTTCGGTGCGAAAGAATTTGCGCATTTCATCACGAAACGCCAGTTCTTCGGCGGTAAAATTCAGGTCCATCGCTTGCTCTCCTATTGCCCTGTACGGGCTTTTTCCTCATCGACCAGGTCCTTGCGCGACAGCTTGCCGACCCCCGTCTTGGGCAGGCTGTCGCGAATTTCCAACGCGGTTGGCAGTTCGTGGCGTCCGATACGATCGGCAAGGAAGCTGCGCAACCCCTCTAATGATATGGCGTCTGCCCCGTCGCGCAAGACCACGAAGGCTTTCCCCGCCTGGCCGCGATATTGATCGGGGATGCCGATCACCCCGGCTTCGATCACGTCGGGATGTTCGTAAATCGCGTTTTCGATCATCGCCGGATAGACGTTAAAGCCGCCGGAAATAATCATGTCCTTCTTGCGATCAACCAGGAAGAAAAAGCCGCGTTCATCGTAATGGCCGATATCGCCGGTCAGCAGATAGCCGTCGGCAAAGGCTGCCGCAGTTTCTTCCGCGCGGTTCCAGTAACCGCGCGTCACGTTCGGGCCCTTGATGCGGATTTCGCCAGTTTCGTTGGGGCCAAGGATTTTATGCGGATCGTCGAGCGCCACCACATCCATCATGATGCCGGGTGCGGGAATGCCGATCATGCCGGAGGTGTAGGTGATCCCTTCCGGGATCAAGGCGCCCACCGGGGAGGTTTCGGTCATGCCCCAGCCACCGCCAAGCTTCTGGCCGGTCATGCGCTCGAACTTATCCGAGATTTCCGCCGGCAGTGGTGCCCCGCCCGACAGCGTGAGCCGCAGCGATGACAAATCACGGCTTTCGATGCCCGGTGCGTTGACCAGCGCAATCCACATGGTCGGCACGCCGCAGAACACGGTGGCGCGCCCGGTTTCGAGGTCGGCAATAGTGGTTTCGACATCAAAGCGCGGGCGCAGCAGGATTTCCGCACCAGCCGCGATCGCGCGCAGCAGCACCCCGGTGAGCGCGTAGATGTGGAACATTGGCAGCACGCCGATCATCCGATCATCCGGCCCGACGGAGACATGCCCGGCGCCATAATTATCGATGATGCTGACCGCTGCCGACAAATTCGCGTGGCTCAGCATGGCAGCCTTGGGCACCCCGGTAGTGCCGCCGGTATATTGCAGCAAGGCCACGTCATCGGGCGATATCGTCGGCCAGGATGCTGGCAGGTCGGTCGAGATGGCGGTGAGGTTGAGCGCTTCGGCCGGGATTGGCAGTGCCGGCGATGGCGCGCCGAATTCGGCATCATCCCCCAGGATCACGCATTTGGCGGACCCTTCGGCGAGCACGGCAAGCGCATTGTGCATCAGGCCGGGAATATTGGTCGAAATCAGGGTGGTTGCACCGCTATCCTTAAGCTTGCTAGCAATCGCGCGCGCCGGATCGAGCGGTGACAGATGCACCACCCGCGCGCCGAGCCGCAGTACAGCGAAAAACGCGATCGGGTGGAATGGCGTGTTGTGCAACAGCAGCGCCACCGCATCGCCCTGCTTTATGCCAATTTTTTGCAACCCGGCGGCAAATCGGTCGGCGCGGCTCGCGAGGTCGGCGAAGGTGATTTGCGCGCCACGAAATTGGATTGCCGAGCGATTGCCGAAACGTTGCGCGGCTTCGTCGAGCAGGGCTGGCAAGGTGGACAGCCGAATTGGCGCGTCCCAGACAACACCTTGCGGATAATGGGCTTCCCACGGGAACGGGCGGACGTTGATCATTTAGCGCTCCTGGACGTTCGGCTTGGTGCCGTTATTCCGCCAAGATGCCTGTCCGCAGCCCGACCCGCAACTGGGAATACGCGGCGTTAACCATAGGTAAGCTCGGTCATCATGCCGCGCGCCATGTGGAACAGGTTATGGCAATGGAACAGCCAGCGTCCGGGGTTATCAGTATCGAACGCCACCGTTACCGCCCCGTTCACCGGCACCAGTACGGTGTCGCGCATCGCGCCGGAAACTGCCTTTCCATTGATCGCAGTGACCTGGAAATGATGGCCGTGCAAGTGCATCGGATGCGCCATCGGGCTGCGATTGACCATTTCCAACGCCACGCGCTGGCCCTTGGCCACGCCGAGGCTGCGGCGATTATCCCAGACACGATCATCGATGACCCAGCTATACGGCATCATCGTGCCGTTCAGCACGACGCGATGGCTGACATCGGCCGGGCGGATCGCCAGCGGCGCGGCGGCGACCAGTTTTTGTTCGAGCGACATGTCCACCGCCGCCGCCTTGGCGCTGGCAAGGTCTGCAAGTTTGGCGATCGCGGCCCCTGGGGTGGCCAGGATAAAGCCAGTACGCTGGCGGTCGCCTTCCCGTAGCGCCAAAATCGGGAATGCGCCGGCTGTTGGCAGGTTCACGACAATATCCAGGCGCTGCCCCTGCGCTATCGGGAACATCTGGCCGGAAATCGGCACCACGGCGTTGCCGTCCACCGCGATGACCTGCCCGCTGAGCGTGCCAAGATCAATCCAGAACGCGGTGCCGGTCGCGCCATTGATCAGCCGCAGCCGTACCCGGCCGCCCCGTTCGGTACGCACAACAAGCGGGTCGGCCAGGGTGCGGTCGTTGGCGAGATAGGCGTCATATTCAAAGTCATTGAGGTCCTGCATCGGCATCGCATGCCCGGCATGGCTGCCGCCATGGGCCATCGCCATGCCCTTGGTGACGGTTGCGAACACCTCGGCTGGAGTTTGGAACGAGAAATCATGCAGCAGGACAACCACCTCCTGGGCGTCCATGCGCAGATCGTCGGCGGTGCGCACAATCAACGGTGCCGCCATCAGCGCCTGTTCCTGCAGGCCGTGATGGGAGTGCATCCAATGGGTGCCAGTCCGCGGAGCGAAATCGTAGGACTGATTGCCCGCGGCCGGGATCGGGGTGGCGTAGCCGGTATCGGTGACCCCGTCCTGGTCAGGCGGCGGGGTCTGGCCGTGCCAATGCACGATGGTGTCCTCACCACAGCGGTTTGCCACGCTGACCGCGAAACGCTGACCGGGCGCCAGCACCAAACCGCTCTCGCCGTTGGGCTGCCGCAGGCCAAAAACCTCGGCTGGTTTGCGATTAACCTCGATGACCCGACGTTCGGCGATCAATGCAAGCTTGCCGGTCTCGGCCGCCTGGACCTGGCGCAAAATCGCCGCGTTGGCCAGGGCGCCGGAACCGGCGGCGGTCAACAACAGCCGCCGCGAAAACGAACGCGCCATAGATTTTCTCCGTATTACCGATTTCTAGATATGGCGTTGCTCATCTGTCTCGCAAGCAGATCATCGCGAAAAAGCCGCGATTTGCCGATGTGCCAAATGCAACGCAATGGCCGGGATCACCAGCCATTGCGCCATTGGCAATACCCCAATGCCAAGGATCGGCAGTGTTGGCATCAGCTGTGAATAGGCCCAATCCGTTCTGATCACCGCATGCACGTATTCGCTGCCGGCGGTGTAGGCGGCGCCAATCACCAAGGTTGCCCCCACCACACGCCTGCTAGCCGGCGCGAACGCCCATTGCGCCAGAACCAGTGCCGTCGCTGCGATCAACACGTCACCGGCGGTGCAGTGCAGCACTGCGAACCCAATCTGCCCAAAGCCACCGTCGGGCCAGATGGTGTAAAACGGGAGTTGGGCGATTTCCCACAGCAGGTGGCCAAGCGTCGAGGCAGCCAGATAGACCAGCAAGTGGGCTACATGCGGCCCATTGCCGGGGCGAACAACTCGTCAGCGGTCTTTTTCTGCGCGTCGTCCAGCACCCCATAGAGCGACCGCAACGCCCCGGCCGCGGCCTTGGCTGCGTCCAACTGTTCTGCCATGCGCTTGACCCGTTGATCAGCCCGATCGGGCGCGGATGAAGCTGCGGCCCCGCCCATCATCACCTCGCGCCGTGCCGCCATTGCTTTTGCCTCGGAACGCAAAATTTCAGCATACCCAGTCCACGCCTGATTCTGAGATTCGGTGATTTTGAGCTCGGTTTTCATGAAGGCGATGCGGCCTTCGATCCTGGCGGGCGACATCATCCCCATCGGGCCGTCCATGCGCATCATGTCATGATGGGACATCATCTGGCGCATCATCGGCATCATGGATTGCATCGATTGCCCCATATCGCCGCCCATCATCGGCATTGCGGCACCTGGCTTGCCCATGACCATGCCACCAGCGGCTGAGGGCGGAGCAGTCGCTGCGGGGGGACGCTGCGCGTCGGTTGGTTTCGGCGCGGCAGGCTGGGCCTGGGCAATGCTGACAGATGCGATCAGGCAGGCGGCGGTAAGAAAGGTGTACGATCTGGTCATGGCAAATTCTTTCCCGATTTATAATTCAGCGACTGTTTCAGCGTCAACCGCGACGTTGGTGCCACATTACTTGATCACTAGACGCTTTCATTGATCTATATCATCTCGCATTCTGCTTATTAAGACCATTCCCCTTGTTCGGTCGTTGGCCAGGACGCACATCTTGCGCAGGTGATCGGCACGATGCCCACCAACGTCCCAGGAGAACCCGCGATGAGCCCCGAGCCCAGGACCAACGTTCAAGAGGAAGAAACTGACCCGGTTTGCGGCATGCGGGTGAGCCCGGCGACAGCCCAACACAGCTTCACCCATGGCGGGCAAATTTATCATTTCTGTTCCGCCAAATGCCAAGGCAAATTCGCCGCCGATCCGGCGGCCTATCTGGCACCGAAGGCGGTTGTGTCGGTCGCCAAGTCTGGCGCGATTTACACCTGCCCGATGCATCCCGAAATCCGCCAAACCGGCCCGGGCAGTTGCCCAATTTGCGGCATGGCCCTCGAAAAGCTGGAGATATCCGCCGAACATGAGCCCAACGCCGAACTCACCGACATGTCGCGCCGGTTCTGGATCGGGCTGGGATTAACGGTGCCGGTGGTGGTACTGGAAATGGGCGGCCATGTGCCGGCGCTCGGGCTGCATCGGGTAATTGGGCCGGGCATATCAACCTGGGTCCAGTTTGTCCTGGCATCACCGGTGGTGCTTTGGGCAGGCTGGCCATTTTTCGCGCGCGGGTGGGCGTCACTGGTCAGTCGCAACCTCAATATGTTTACCCTGATCGCGATCGGTACTGGGGCCGCCTATAGCTACAGTGTCGTTGCCACCTTGGCGCCTGGCCTGTTCCCCGCCGGGTTCCGCGGCATGGGCGGGGTGGTGGCGGTCTATTTCGAGGCCGCCGCGGTCATCACTGTGCTGGTGCTGCTAGGCCAGGTGCTGGAACTGCGGGCCCGCGACCAGACCGGCGGCGCCATTCGTGCCCTGCTTAACCTGGCGCCAAAGATCGCGCACCGGATCGACGATGCCGGCGCTGACCACGAAATTCCGCTCGATCAGGTGCAGGTCGGTAATCGCCTGCGGGTTCGCCCAGGTGCCGCCGTGCCGGTGGATGGCATCGTGCTCGAAGGTACAAGCGCGGTTGACGAGGCGATGGTGACCGGCGAGGCCATGCCGGTCGGCAAGCATGAAAATGACCGCTTGATTGGCGGCACTATCAACGGAACCGGCGCGCTGGTGATGCGGGCGGAAAAAATCGGCGCCGAGACCATGCTGGCCCGCATTGTCGCCATGGTGGCCGAGGCGCAGCGCAGCCGTGCCCCAATCCAGCGCATGGCCGATAACGTGGCGGGCTATTTTGTGCCGGCGGTGCTGTTGGTTGCTGTGCTCGCCTTCATCGGCTGGGCGGCTTGGGGGCCAGCGCCGGCACTGAGCTACGGGCTGATCGCGGCGGTTTCGGTCCTGATTATCGCCTGTCCCTGCGCGCTGGGGCTTGCAACGCCGATGTCGATTATGACCGGGGTTGGCAAGGGGGCGTCGGCCGGGGTGCTGATCAAA
>JACMOQ010000005.1 GCA_014377905.1 Acetobacteraceae bacterium
ATATTAGACCGGCTCGGTTCCAAACTGGCCCCCGTGCTGCCCCGTTGGATCGGGCGCCTGGCCGGGAAGCCGCGCGCGCCATACGCTGACGCGCCGATCCGGCCCCGCCGCGGCTTCATCGCCATGTTGCGCCATTTGCCGCAAATGCTGCGCGCGCTGGTGCGCACCGACGAAATCTGGCTGTCGGTCCTCGCATCCTTCATCGGCATGATTGCGGGCTTTTGCGTTGTCGCCATGACGTTATCAACGCAATGGGCGCACCGCGTGCTGTTCGCGCTCGGCCCGCATGAACGTCTGTCCGGCCAGGCGGAAATCGAACCGTTGCGCGCCATTCTGGTGCCAAGCCTGGGCGGCATCGCGGTTGGGTTGCTCGCACTCGCGGTGGTTCGCTACTGGCCGCGCCGCGCCGTCGATCCGATTGAGGCCAATGCGCTTTACGGCGGCCGGATGTCGCTCAATGACAGTCTGGTGGTGGTGGCGCAAACCATGCTGTCGAATTCGGTTGGTGCCTCGGTCGGGCTGGAGGCCGGGTATACCCAGATCGGTGCGGCACTCGCCTCCCGCTTCGGGCGCCTGTTCAGGGTGCGCCGCAACGATCTCCGCCTGCTGGTCGGCTGCGGTGCGGCGGGCGCGATTGCGGCGGCGTTCAACGCCCCGCTCACCGGCGCGTTCTATGCGTTCGAGCTGGTGATCGGCACCTATTCGCTGGCAACCCTTGCCCCAGTGGTGGTGGCCGCAATCTCGGCTGTTGCCGTGGTCCGCGCGATCATCCCAGAAGAATACGTGCTCGATATCCGCGTGCCCGGTGCGATTGAGGCCACCGCTTATGCCCCGATGCTGATATTGGGGATTATCTGTGCCTTCGGCGGCATTCTGATCATGCGCGGGGTGACGATCACCGAGGAATTATTTCACAAATCCAAAATGCCAACTTGGCTGCGCCCTGGCGTCGGCGGGCTTGCGGTTGGGGTGATGGCGTTGATTTCACCGCAAGTGCTGTCATCGGGCCACGCCGCGCTGCAAGTCAGCATCGATGCGCCATACACGCTCGGCCATATCGCAATCCTGATCCTGCTGAAATCGGTCGCCTCGGCGGTTTCGCTCGGCTCGGGGTTTCGTGGCGGGCTGTTCTTCGCCTCGCTCTTCCTCGGCGCGCTGGTCGGTAAATTATTCGCCGCCGCCATTGCCATGCTCACCATTTTCCCAGCCATCCCAACCGTCGTGTGCGCGCTGGTCGGCATGAGCGCGCTGGCTGTCGCGGTCGTCGGCGGGCCGCTGACGATGGCGTTCCTCACCCTCGAAGCCACCGGCAGCTTGCCGCTGGCCGTCGCGGTGGTCGCTGCGGCGGTGCTGTCGGCGCTGACCGTGCGCCGCACCTTCGGCTACAGCTTTGCCACCTGGCGCTTCCATCTACGCGGCGAGGCGATCCGCAGCGCCGTTGATATCGGCTGGGTGCGCAGCCTGACCGTCGCCCGCATGATGCGCCGCGAATTCCGCACCGTGCGCGGCGATACCCCGATCGCCACTTTCCGCCGCGATGTCCCGCTGGGGGCCGCGAGCCGGGCGGTCGCGCTCGACGAAAACGGGATCTATCTCGGCATGGTGCAGATCCCCGATGCCCATGCGCCGGACAGCCGGGCCAAAACCCTGATGGATATCGTCCATCACCAGGACCACTGGCTGTTGCCGCAAATGACCATCAAGGACGCGGTTGAACTGTTCGAAACCGCCGAGGCGGATGCGTTGGTGGTGGTCGATGGGCCGGAAACAAAGCGGGTGATCGGGTTGTTGACCGAACAATACGCATTGCGGCGGTATTCGGAGGAACTGGATCGGCGGCGGCGGGATATTTCGGGGGAATAACGCTTCGCCTACCGACCATTCTCCGCATCCCGCACCGGCCACTCATTGATCAGCGTATACCCCACACCCAACAACACCGGCCCGACAAAAATCCCCAGCAGCCCGAACGCCAGCGCCCCACCCAACACCCCGAGCATGGTCAGCAAAAACGGCAACTGCGCGCCCCGCGCAATGAAATACGGTCGGATCAGCGAGTCCGCCCCGCTGATCACAATCCCGCCCCACAGCCCCAGAAACACCCCGGGCACCGTGTTGCCGTTCGACAACAACCATAACGACGCCGGGATCCAGATGAATGGCGCGCCGATTGGCAGCACAGACAAGCCGCCACCGATCACGCCAAGCAATAACGGCCGAGGCACGCCCGCCATCCACAGCCCGAACACGGTCAGCAGCCCTTGCACCACCGCTGTCCCCAGAATCCCGTAAACCACCCCGCGCACGGTCGCCCCGGTCACCGTA
>JACMOQ010000385.1 GCA_014377905.1 Acetobacteraceae bacterium
GGCGGCGACCTGGAGATGCAGGCCGGTTTCCCAATTTAGCCGCAGGGTGTGATCGGCAAGGGCAATCCACCCCCAAGCCAGCAATGCACCGTCATCGGCCTTGGCATGCACAATGAGATGCCCCCCATCAAGACGCGCCTTGATGATATCCAGCGTCAGGCCACTTCGGAGTGCGATACCGCGCGCCACTGCATCGCTGATTGGACCTGCGCCTGAAATGTTGATCCGGTGTGCGTCGGCCGGTGGCTTGTTCGGCTGGACCAGACCGGTATGCACAAATGCTAGGACATCGCGCCGAACCAGACGGCGCCGCGCGGCCCAATACGTGCGCCGCAGTGGCATCCATCGCACATGGCGCCCGTTCGCAATTTTATGCGAAGATACCCTACCATTCTTGGTGAACGATGCATCCATGAATACTGGGTTAACATTTGGTATAACGCTAACCTAGTATCGAATTGTTACCCCCGTCTCAAAAGCAGAGAAACCCCGATCAATACCCAGTGAGGGCGGCATAGCGATCGCGGTGAAAGGCCCCATCGCCGAACATTGCCTGGGCTACCCGGGCGCGCTTCATGAAAAAGCCGATTTCGTGTTCATCGGTCATGCCGATGCCGCCATGCATCTGCACCCCCTCATTGCCGGTAAGGTAGGCGGTGTCGGATGCCTTGGCCTTGGCAAGGCTGGCCAACAGGCTGGCGTCGTTGGCGTTTTCGTCAAGCGCTGCGAGCGCGGCCGTCACCGCCGAGCGCGTCACTTCAACCTCGCAGAACATCTGCGCGGCGCGGTGCTTCAACGCCTGGAACGATCCGATTGCGACACCAAATTGCTTGCGATCTTTCAGATATTGCACGGTGCGTTCGAAAGCTTCGGACGAACTGCCGAGCATTTCGGCGGCAAGTCCGGCACGGGCGCGGTCAAGCACGGCTTCGAGCGGATCGGCGCCGCCATCAATGCGGCCAAGCACGGCGTCGGCGCCAACTCTGACCCCGGCGAGCGTCACCCGCGCGGCGTTGCGGCTATCAATCATTGCGCTGCGGGTAATCGCAACGCCTGCCGCGTCGGCGGGCACCATAAACAGGGTAATGCCGTTGCGATCAGTCTGGCCGCCTGACGTCCGCGCAACCACGATCAGCTGGTTGGCAACATGCCCGTCGATCACAAAGCGCTTGGCGCCGTCGAGCACAAATCCATCGCCGTCGCGCTTCGCGGTGGTGGCAATCCGGTTCGGGTTGTGATGCGCGCCTTCTTCCAGGGCGAGGGCGAAAATAGCGTCACCGCTGACCAGTCCGGGGAAATATTTCTGCTTCTGCGCCTCGCTGCCAGCGAGATCGATGGCGGATGCGGCAATCAGCGCGGTCGACAGCAATGGGGTGGCAGCCAGGGTCCGCCCGGCGGCTTCCAGCACCTGGCCCAAGCCGACCATGCCGAATTCCGAGCCGCCATGGGCTTCCGGTACAAGGAACCCGGTCCAGCCTAAATCGGCCATTTCGCGCCACAGCGGGCGGGAGAAGCCGTCAGCGTCGCGGCTGTCACGCAGCTTGCGCAGCATCAGGATCGGGGATTTGTCGGCGAAGAATTCAAGCGCGCTGTCACGCACCAGTTGCGCTTCGGAATTAAGCACGAGGGCCATGATGGGGTTTCCTAATCCGGCAGGCCAAGCACGCGCTTGGCAATGATGTTGAGCTGCACTTCAGACGTGCCGCCTTCGATGGTGTTGGCCTTGGACCGCAGCCATTCGCGGGTATTGCGCAGATGGTTGGGATCGTATTCGCCACCCTCCCAACCGAGCATCTGGTCGCCGCCGGCGGCCAGCACGGCCTCGTAGCGGGTCTTGTTGAGCTCGGTGGCATAATACTTGAACATCGCCGACATCGGACCGGGCGGCTGGCCAGCTTCGGACGCTTCGGCGGCGCGGCGGCGGGTGAGCTGGAAGGCGTGGGTGTTCATCAACTGCACGCTGATCTGATTGCGCAACGCCGGATCGGCGATCTTGCCATCGACTTCGCCGACCGCGTCCTTGGCAATGACATAGACAGGCTTGTCGGCCGTCGGCGCGCCGGGGGCGCCGATGCCGCCAATGCCCTTGCGTTCGTGTTCGAGCAAGCGCTTGGCGATGGTCCAGCCCTTGTTGTTTTCGCCCACCAGATTTCCGGCCGGCACCCGCACATTTTCCAGGAAGGTTTCGCAGAATACTGAATAACCCGAAATCAGGGTGATCGGCCGGGCGCGCACCCCCTCCCACGCCATGTCGATCAGCAGGAAGCTGATGCCTTCATGCTTTTTCGCCGCCGGATCGGTGCGCACCAGGCAGAAAATCTTGTCGGACAGATGCGCGTTGCTGGTCCAGATCTTGTGGCCGTTGACCAGATAATGGTCGCCCTGCAGCACCGCCCGGGTTTGCAGCCCGGCGAGATCGGACCCGGCACCCGGCTCCGAGTAACCTTGGCACCAGCGGATTTCGCCCTTGATGATGGCGGGAAGGTGTTCCACCCGCTGCGCCTCGGTGCCGTATTCGAGCAGCACCGGGCCGAGCATGGAAATTCCCATCCCGCTGAGCGGGGACCGGCAGCCAATGGCGCGCATTTCTTCCTCGAGGACCATTGCCTCGTCCTTGCCGAGGCCGCCGCCGCCATATTCGGCCGGCCAGGTCGGGGTGGTCCAGCCTTTGGCGGACATCCGATCGAGCCAGATTTTAGTTTCGGGGTTCTTGTATTCGGCGCGCAGGCCGCCAGAACTGCCCTCATCCGTTGGCATTGGAGTACGCATGCTGGCGGGACAATTCGCCTCCAGCCAAACGCGGGTTTCCGCGCGGAAATTATCCACTACAGCCATATCTAGCCTCCCAAGTCTTCAGGATCAGCGAACCACTGTCAGGGAGGGAAGGCAAGGGGTGCAGACATTATCCTTGGCTTGTAAAAAATCGATGGCACGCCACGATCGCAGTCCGCGCAGGTTCGCTTTGGAGAGAAAAATGGTCCGTCGTCTGATCGATATTTCCAGCCCCTTGCAGGCCGGCATCGCCAGCGACCCGCCGCATATGCTTCCCGAGATTGATTATGTCGATCATCATCAGTCGGCCCCGGCAATGGCGGCGTTTTTCGACGTGCCGATCTCGGCCCTGCCGGACGGCGAATACGCGGCGGTGGAGCGGGTGCGGATCAGCACCCATAATGGCACCCATCTCGATGCGCCGTACCACTATTTCAGCACGATGAACCACGCGCTGAAGCCGGGGGGAGAGCCGTCGTGGCGGATTGACGAGGTGCCCCTCGACTGGTGCTATCAGCCTGGGGTGAAGCTCGATTTCAGGCATTTGCCGGATGGCTATGTGGCAACGCCGGGCGATGTGCAGGGGGAACTGAAACGGATCGGCCACACGCTGGCGCCGCTCGAAATCGTCGTGGTCAATACGGGCGCCGGCGCGAAATACGGCGCGCCCGACTATGTCGATAGCGGCTGCGGGATGGGTAAGGCCGCGACGATGTGGATGCTTGAGCAGGGCGTGCGTCTGGTCGGCACTGACGCGTGGAGCTGGGACGCGCCGTTCAGCCACACCAAAAAGCGGGTGGCCGAAACCGGCAATGTCGGGCTGATTTGGGAAGGCCACCGGGCGGGGCGGGAAATCGGCTATTCCCATCTCGAAAAACTCGGCAATCTCGCGGCCTTGCCGGCGGACGGGTTCGAGGTGATTTGCTTCCCGGTCAAAATCCATCGCGGCAGTGCGGGCTGGACGCGGGCGGTGGCGGTGTTGAAGGGATAACGCAATGGCCGCATCGCTTGCCGGCAGTTTTCGGGAGATGGCGTATAACAACGCCTGGGCCAATCACCGGCTGGGCGGGGCATGCGCGGGGTTGTCTGATGCCGAGTTTACTGCGCCACGCATCGGGTTTTTTCCCTCGATTGCCGCCACTTTGAACCATATCCTGACCGTCGACTGGTTTTATGTGGATGCCTTGGAGGGCGGCACATTGGGCCGGACGGCGTTTGCTGACCGGCTTCCGTGCCCGACTGTTGCGGGATGGCGCGCAGCCCAGGCCGCGATTGACGCGCGGCTGGTCGCGGTGTGCGACCGGTTGGTCGATGTCGATTTCGATGGTCTCGTTGCGGTCCATCGCGGCACCAGGATCCAAACCGAGCGCCGCGACCGTTTATTGCTGCATGTGTTTCAGCACCAGATCCATCATCGCGGCCAGGCGCATGCGATGCTGTCGGCGACCGCGGTTAAACCGCCGCAGCTTGACGAGTTTTATGCGATTGCCGAGGCGCCGTTGCGCGCGGCTGAGTTCGCCGCTTTAGGCTGGTCTGAGGATAAAATCTGGCGGTCGTAACTGCGGCTGATTGCGGAACAAATCAGTTCTGGACCAAAAACCGCCGGACATGCCCCAGGAAAACCTCCAACTGGTCGTGTTGCACCCAATGCCCGGCGCCCTCCACACTCACCACCTGGGCAGTGTTGAAATGGGCCAGCCGGCCATCGCCTTCCGGGTTCGATGCCCAGCTCTCGCGGCCATAGATCAGCATGGTCGGGCAGGTGATCCGTTCCCACAATTTCTCGATTTCGTCATAGCCCATGTCGTACGGTGCCCAGCTGCGCACGTAATTGTCGAATTTCCAGCTATAGCTGCCGTCCTCGTTCTGGTTCACCCCGTGCGCGGTCAGATGTCGCGCGCGCTCCGGGGTCAGATGGCCATTCTGTTCCTGCATCCGACCCAGCGCTTCCTCGATCGAGGCATAGCGCCGCGGCAGGCGGCCGGCGAGGGCGCGTTGTTCATCGACCCAGGTTCGCATCCGGTCCACTAAAGTGAGATGCGCGCGCTTGGCAACCGATCGCGGTGACGGGCCGAGCCCTTCGATCGCCACCAGCTGCTTCACCGTCTCGGGATAAAGCCCTGTGTAGCGCAGCGCGATATTGCCGCCGAGCGAATGCGCAACGATCGATACCGGGGCGAGGTGCTGCTGGTGGATCAACTGGTGCAGATCGTAAATATAGCTATCCATGCGGTAATTGCCGTCGGCCGACCATTGGCTGTCGCCATGGCCACGCAGATCGGGGGCGATGATATGCCAATCCTTCCGCAAATCCTCGGCCACCCAGTCCCAGTTGCGGCAATGATCGCGCCCACCATGCAGCAATAGCAGGGGCGGGGCCTCCGGATTGCCCCAATCGACATAATGCAGTCGCAGCCTTTGGGAGAAATACACGCGCGACGTTGGGCCGGAGGTGGTCAGGGACATAATGCGCCTAGCTGGACGGTCGGGAAGACATTTGCCATCGTCATTCGCACATGGGTAGAGTTGCCGGCAAGCCTCCACGCTGGAGGCCCGCTTAAACACAAAACGGAGGAATGCTGTGACAAAACTCACTTTCCCCGTCGAGGCGTCGCACATTATGATGTTCGCGCGCTCGATCGGTGACACCAACCCGGTCTATTATGACGCCGACGCCGCGAAGAAGACTGAGGCCGGCGGCATCATCGCCCCGCCGAGCTTTGCCCAGTCCGTCGCCCAGTTCAATCCCGACTATTTCCTGCGTCCGAAGCCCGGCCAGGCCTGGTTCGGCTCGGGCAAAACCGCGACCGGCCTCACCGAAAAATCGACCTCATCGGGCGGCCTGCATGCCGAACAGCATTTCGAATTTCATCGCCATATCAAGCCCGGTGACGTGCTGACGGTTGAATCGATGCCCGGCAAAGCCTGGGAAAAAGAAAGCAAGCGCGCGGGCATTCTGAAATTCCGCGAGAGCATCACCGAATATCGCGATCAGAACGGCGAATTGGTAATCACCGCACGCTCGGTTGGCGTGACGACCGAACGTCCCGTGTCGCAGAGTTAAGGGAGAAATATCATGGCACTCAAGGCGAGCGCGCTTAAGGTTGGTGACAGCCACAGCGAACAAATTTGCGAAAATCTCTCCCGCACCCAGATCGTGCAATATGCCGGATCGTCGGGCGACTATAATCCGTTGCACTCCGACGAGGTTTATACCACCCAGATCGCCGGCTACCCGAGCGTTTTCGCTCACGGTATGCTGACCATGGGGATGACCGGCAAGGCGGTGACCAACTATGTCGGCGACGGCACGCTGACCAAGTTCGGCGTGCGCTTCACCAACCAGGTTTGGCCAGGTGACACCCTGACCGCGATCGCCAAAATTGCCGAACTGCGCAAGGAAGGCGGCCAGAACTATGTCGATCTGGTGCTGTCGACCGTTAATCAGGACGGCAAGGAAGTCATGACCGGCAACGCCACCGCCCGTATCGACGCCTGATGACGACACCCAAGGCGCGCGCGGCTGCGTTCTGCGCGCGCTTTGGACTGCGGCTGCCGATTGTGATGGCGCCGATGGCCGGTGCCTCGCCAGCGTCACTTGCGATCGCGGTGGCCAATGCCGGCGGAATGGGGGCAGGGGGTGTTCTGACCATGCAGCCCGCAGCGATCGCCGCCTGGAGCGCTGAGTTTCGCGCCGGCAGCAATGGCGCGTTTCAACTTAATACTTGGGTCTCCGATCCTGCGCCGCTGCGCGATGCGGCGCATGAAGCGCGGTTGCGGGCGTTTCTCGGCCAGTTCGGACCCGATGTCCCCGCCGATGCGGGGGACGCCGCGCTGGTTGATTTTGAGGCCCAATGCGCGGCCATGCTGGCTGCAAGACCCGCGGTTATATCATCCATCATGGGGCTTTATCCGCCTGAATTTGTCGCGGCCATGCGGGCCGATGGCATCGCCTGGTTCGCCAACGTAACCACTGTTGCCGAAGCGTGCGCCGCTGAATCCGCGGGTGCCGATGCGGTGGTGGCCCAAGGCGCCGAGGCCGGTGGCCATCGCGGGGCGTTTATTGCGGGTGACGCTGAACGTGCCGCAGTCGGGTTGTTCGCCTTGCTGCCGGCGGTGGTCGATGCGGTTAAAATTCCGGTCGTCGCGACTGGCGGGGTCGCCGATGCGCGCGGCATCGCGGCAGCCCTGATGCTTGGCGCCAGCGCGGTGCAAATCGGCACCGGATTGCTGCGCACGCCGGAAGCCAAGCTGTCCCCAGCTTGGGCAGCAGCCCTTGCCGCCACCCGGCCTGAGGACACCATGATTACCCGCGCCTTCAGTGGCCGGGCCGGACGCGGCATTGCCACCGCCTATGCACGCGCCGCGACGGTCGGCCCGGCCCCAGCGCCGTACCCGGTGCAACGCGGACTGACGACCGCGATGCGCGAGGCGGCGGCAAAGGCCGGCGATGTGCAACACATGCAGGCCTGGGCCGGGCAATCCGCCGCGATGGCGCGCGCCGAACCCGCTGGCGATCTGCTGCGCGATTTATGGGCCAAGGCCTCTGCTCTTTTGGGAGACTGACATGACCGCTCTGCTGCCGATTGACCCTGGTGCCCATCGCGCCATCCTCGCCGCCGTCGATACGCTGCGCGCCGATAACGAGGCTACCCTCGCCCAGCTGGTGCGGCATAAATCGCTGCTTGGCCATGAACAATCCTGCCTTGCCGATATGGAAATCCTTTATCGCGAGCTTGGCCTCGACACGCGCCGGATCGTCATCGATCCGGCGGCGCTGCACGACCATCCAGGCTGGTCTCCGCCGCTGATCCCCTATGCCGGGCGCGATCCGGTGGTGGGTCTGCACCGCCCACGTGAAGCCAAGGGCCGCAGCCTTATGCTGCAAGGCCATATCGATGTGGTGCCGGAAGGGGCGGCCGATCTGTGGACCACGCCACCGTTCGAGCCCGATATTCGCGGTGGCCGGATGTATGGCCGGGGGGCGGCCGATATGAAAGCCGGCGTTGTGTCGGTGATGACCGCTTTACGGGCGCTGCGGATTGCCGGGCTGCAACCGGCGGCCGAGCTTACCCTTGCTGCTGTCATTGAAGAAGAATGCACTGGCAATGGCGCGCTTGCGGTGATGCAAGCCCTGCCAGCCCCGGCTGCCTGCCTGATCCCCGAGCCCGGGCCGGCATTGCTGGTGGCCGAGGTGGGCGTGGTGTGGGCCTGGATCACTGTCACCGGCCGACCCGCCCATGTCAGCGAAATGCAGGAAGGGGTGAATGCGATCGAAGCCGCCGGGATCGTGGCTGCCGCATTCAAGCCCTATGAGGCTGAAATGAACCGCGCCGAACGCCGGCATTTCGCCTTTGCCGGGCATAACCATCCGATCAACATCAATCTCGGCACCATCGAGGGTGGCGAGTGGAACTCGTCGGTCCCCACCCGCGCCCGTATTGGTATGCGGGTCGGCGTGATGCCGGGGTATTCGAGCAAGCTGGTCGCGGCAGATATCCGCCGGCTGGTGAACGAGGTTGCCGCCGATCCGCGCCTGCGGGGAACCACGGTCAAGCTCGAATTCAAAGGCTTCATGGCCGATGGCTGCGTGTTTCCGGCCGATCAGCACATCAGCCGCGCCATCGACCATATCCATACGGAACTGTCGGGAACCGCGCTGCGGCCCTACGCCGGGACCGGTCTGACGGACGCCCGCCATTACGTGCTTTACCAGGGTACCGAAGCCACCTGTTATGGACCGTCGGGCGACAACATCCATGCGATCGATGAAAGTGTTGATCTGCAATCGCTCCACGATGTCACTAAAACAATTGCGCTGCTGATCGCCGGCTGGTGTGGCACGGAGCGGATTTGACAGCCGTGCGCGGCTGGTAAAAGCTGCGACCCGGCATGAGTGAAGTCATCAAGCTCCAGCGTCCCGCCGATGATACGATGTGGGCTGTCATGGCCACCATCGGACGCATCAACCGTGTGGCGGAGATCTACCCGACCCGAGTGGCGGCGTTGGCCGACCGCAGTTGGCGTGAACAACAGGTTCGCAGCTACGCCAGCTTCCTGTCCAGTTGCGAACAGCCCGCGCCGCGCTACAGCGTAGCGCCGATGCGTCGGGCCGAATTGCCGCGGGGCTGGAAACCGCTGCCAGCATTGGGGTTTTTGCGGGGGCAGTTTGTGTGACTAATACCAAGCGCCGTTAACCCATCCCTCATGGGTCAACGGCGCTTGGTATAAGGATTGACGGCGGGACGGTCTGGGTTAGGCTGAAATCCTAACCGAGGATGTCAGCCATGGACGCTGTTCCCATCCAAACCCGCCTCACCGGCGCGGAAATCACCCAATACCGCCGCGACGGCTATGTTGTGGTGCGCAACCTGCTCGGCCCGGCCAGTATCGCCGCCTGTAAATGCGCGCTGACTGATCTTGCCACGGGCGCGCGGCCGTCGGTGCAAACCAGCCTGATGTATGAAACCGGGGTCGATGCGGCCCGTCTGGCGCCGGCGGAGCGCGAATTTGCCATTCGCAAATACATGGATTTCTGTGCCGATGCGCCAAGTTTGCAGGCCGCCGCATTCAGTGCCCGGCTGCATGGCGTGCTTGACCAGTTGCTGGGCGAGGGGCGGGTCCTGTTCCAGGAAATGGCGCTGGTCAAACCGCCGCGCATTGGCAGCGCGAAACCCTGGCACCAGGACGCCGCCTATTTCCGTATCAAGGACCCTGGGCTGGTGGTCGGCGTGTGGATCGCGCTTGACGAAGCGCTGCGCGCCAATGGCTGCATGGAGGTCATCCCCGGCAGCCACCTCAATGGCGGGGTGCCGCATGTCCATGAGAACGACTTCAATCTGTGCCAGATCACCCCCGACAAGATCGATTTGGCAAAACGGCTGCCGATCGAAATGCAGGCGGGAGACGCGCTGATTTTCCACGGCATGATCCAGCACTACACCGCGCCGAATAATTCCAATCTGCGCCGCCGCGCGATCCAGTTCCATTACCATCAGCTTGGCGCGGTCTGGGGCACGGTGGAAGATCACCAGAAATTCTTCCATGACGCGCACGGCAATTATGCTGGCTGCACGGTGGCGCATGCCGATTTGCCGGGCGGAAATTACGCCTATCGCGAAGGGCTGCCGCGCGAGATTGTGACGACCGACACCAGCGCCTAACCGATTATGTCCACTGGCGACACCGGGCGAAACTCGGTGTCGTCGGCGCTGCCGTCCTCGTGCACCAGCATCGCCATCGCCCCCGTCACACCGAGCGTGGTCATGCCGGTATGCCAAACCCCGACATGGTAGCTGAAGCCGACATCGCCTGGCACCAGAAACGCGCGTGCCGCGTCCAGGTCAGGGCCGTCATCCCCGCCGGGTGCGACCAGCAGCACTGCCTCCACGCCACAAAGCGGGATGAACGCCTGGGTGGAAAACCGGTGCCGCTCCATCACCGCAATCCGTAACGGAAGGTCGGTCGCCGGCGGGTGCACCATGGCGAGATTGGCGCTTGCATGGGTGCGCGAATTCTCCACCGGGGCGCTGAAATTCACCCGCGCCACACCGGGTGGAATGGTGACCAGCACGCCGAACGGCGCAAAGGCTTCGGCCGAAATCGGCGCGAGCCGAACCTGCCTCATGCGCCCTTCGGCACCGCATAGGGTGAGCGTGCGCGCTTGAGGAA
>JACMOQ010000386.1 GCA_014377905.1 Acetobacteraceae bacterium
TCTGCCAAGTGCCGAATGATCGTGTTTATCCGCCGATGCCTATTTCCGCCGCCACGTGAACTCTGACGACACCGCGTAGTTCCACACCAAACTCATCCCCGCGCCCACCACGCCGGCGACCCACCATGATGATCCTGCCGGGCCAAACAGGAAGCCGGCGACGCCGAGATTGCCGATCGCGCCGACCGCGCAAATGGCCGCAAAGGTCAGAAATCCGCGCAACAGGCCCCAGCCGCGCAGACGTCGGTCGCCAAAGGTAAAGATGTTGTTGAGGGCAAAGTTGCCAAGAATGGCGACGCCGGTTGCAACCAGTTGCGCATCGGAAAACGGCATGTGCCCTAAAGTCAGGGCAATACGCAGCACCAGCAGATGGGCGGCGATGCCGAGCGCGCCGACAAAGGCGAACATCACAAACGTCACCGGGACAATGTGGCCGATCATCTTGTCGAGCAGTAACAGAGCAAAATCTCGCAGCACCCCGGCATCGAGCTTGCTTTCGCCCGCGACCCGGGTGCGGAACACGTAAGGCAGTTCCTTGATCCGCGGTGCGGTTGGCAGGGACGCGATGATGTCGAGCAGGATTTTGAAGCCGATGGCTGACAGGCCCCGCACGGCTTGCTCGAACACCGGGCGGGGCAGCATGAAAAACCCGCTCATCGGGTCGCTGACCGGAGTTTTCAGCACTGCGCGGGACAGGCGTGTGGCAATGTCTGACATGCCGGCGCGGGTTTTGTCCCAGTCGCCGAGGCCCCCACCGGCGACATGCCTGCTTCCCATCGCAATGTCGTAATCACCACTGCGCAAAGCTTTGACCATCTGCGGCAGCAACCGCTCATCATGCTGCAAATCACCATCCATGGCGCCGATCAAAGGCGCGAGGCTGGCTTGGGCGCCTTCGACGAAGGCGCTGGCGAGGCCACGGCGCCCGATGCGGTGCAGAAGGCGGACATTGGGATGTTTAGCGGCAATGTCGGCAATCGCGGTTCGCGTGCCATCGCGACTGTCGTCATCAACAAAAATCACTTCCCACGCGATGCCGCCCAGCACGCCGTCGATCAGGCCAACCAAAGGGGCGATATTGGCCCGCTCGTTCAGCACCGGAATGACCAGACAGAGCTCGGGGATTTGGGGCGCGATGATATTGGTCATGTCCGACACCTAACGTATTTGTGCGGGTCGGGCCTAGCCGACACTTGCAATCGCCGCCGCCGAAGTTTACATCCCGCTCACTCTACATCTTCCATCCGCTACGGAGGGTGGCCTTAACCGGCCGCCTTTTTTTGTTTGGAGCTAGTTCCGCGCTTGACCGAGGCCATACCACCTTCGAATGAAATTGATCTCGACCTGCCTCAGCATACCGGGTTGGAGGGCAAGATCGCCGACATCATCGTGCCAACCCTTATTGATCTCGGCTATGATCTGGTGCGGGTCGCGGTGCTTGGTCGCGAACGTCCTACAGTGCAGATTATGGCCGACCGTGCCGATGGGGCGATGATCTCGGTCGAAGATTGCGAAACCATTAGCCGCAGCGCCGGCGCCTTGCTTGATGTGAATGACCCGATCCCTGGGGAATGGACGCTTGAAGTCAGTTCCGCCGGGATTGATCGGCCGCTGACCCGCCGGCGGGATTGGAACCGGTTTGTCGGCCATCTCGCCCGCGCCGAAACCCAGTTCCCGATCGACGGCCGCAAGCGTTTCAACGGCAAGATCCTGGGCGCGGATGCCACCCACGCAACCATCAGGCTGGATGACGGCAGCGATATCGCGCTGCCGCTGGTCGATATCCGCCGCGCCAAGCTGATCCTGACCGATGCCTTGATTGATGCCACCGCCACCACCCCAAACCTGAACTAGACACGAGGTTTCCCGATGGATACCGCCATTGCCCGCCCCGAATTGCTGCTGGTCGCTGACGCGGTCGCGCGGGAAAAATCAATCGACCGGGAAGAAATTCTCGAAGCGATGGAGCAGGCCATTCAAAAAGCCGGCCGCGCCAAATACGGGCACGAGAAAGACATCCGCGCCACCATTGACCGCAAGACCGGCGACGTCCGCCTGTCGCGCTGGACCGAGGCGGTTGAGGTCGTCGAGAACGAGGAAACTCAGATCCCGGTCCATATCGCGATCAAGTTCCAACCCGGCATCAAGGTCGGTGAGCACATCGTCGATCCGCTGCCGCCAATCGACTTCGGCCGCATCGCCGCCCAGACCGCCAAGCAAGTTATTGTGCAGCGGGTGCGCGAATATGAACGCAAGAAGCAATACGACGAATTCAAGGATCGCGTCGGAGAAGTGATCAACGGTGTCGTCAAGCGCACCGAGTATGGCAATTTGATGGTCGAGGTCGGCCGGGCCGAGGCATTGCTGCGCCGCGATGAGTTGATCCAGCGCGAAAGCTTCCGCAATGGTGACCGGGTGCGTGCCTATATTTATGACGTCCGTGACGAACAGCGTGGGCCGCAAGTGTTTTTGTCGCGCACCCATCCAGGATTTTTGGCCAAACTGTTTGCCCAGGAGGTGCCGGAAATCTATGATGGCATCATTGAAATCAAGGCCGTCGCCCGCGACCCGGGCAGTCGCGCCAAGATGGCAGTGATCAGCCGCGATAGCTCGATCGACCCGGTCGGTGCCTGCGTTGGCATGCGCGGATCGCGCGTCCAGGCGGTGGTGCAGGAACTGCAAGGCGAGAAGATCGACATCATCCCCTGGTCGCCCCAGGTCGCGACTTTTGTGGTCAACGCGCTGGCGCCCGCCGAAGTAACCAAGGTTGTGATCGACGAAGATGGCGGCAGGGTTGAAGTGGTGGTGCCGGACGACCAACTGTCCCTCGCGATCGGACGGCGCGGTCAGAATGTCCGCCTTGCCAGCCAGCTGACCCGGTGGGACATCGACATCCTGACCGAGGCCGAGGAAAGCGAGCGCCGCCAGGAGGAATTCCGTCGCCGCACCGGGCTATTTGTCGAAGCTTTGGACGTAGATGACATGATCGCCGGCCTGCTGGTTCAGGAAGGCTTCAACACGATCGAGGAACTTGCGTTCACCGCGATCGATGAACTCGCTGATATCGAAGGCTTCGACGAACAGGTCGCCGAAGAACTGCAACGCCGTGCGGAGGCTTTCTTGCTGAAACGAGACAATGAATTGCATGATCGTCGGGTTGAACTCGGTGTCGCTGATGACGTTGCTGCGATCGAGACGTTTACACCGGCGATGCTGGTTACGATGGGCGAAAAAGGCGTGAAAACGCTGGATGATCTGGCCGATCTGGCATCTGACGAATTGATCGAAATGCTGGGCGAAGGCTCACTCGACGAAGCGACTGCCAACGAGGTGATCATGGCCGCGCGCGCCCATTGGTTCGCCGACGATGTCGCCAAGGAGGACGGTCACGCCTGATATTGATGCCGATGACGAGCCTGAAACCGGACCGCTGAGGCGCTGTGCACAAACCCGTGTGCGGCGACCGAAGGAAGAAATGATCCGTTTTGTGGTCGGACCTGATCAGCGGATTGTTCCTGACCTTGCCGCAGACCTGCCCGGACGGGGAATATGGTTGAGCGCGCGGGGCGATGTGCTAGAAGCGGCTCGTACCAAGGGTGGTTTTGCCCGGGCGGCGAGAGGTCAGGTGGTTGTTCCGCCAGATCTGGTGGCGTCCATCGTGGCCGCGCTCACCAGGCGTATCGTCGAGACTTTGGGGCTTGCCCGCCGCGCCGGACAGGCCGTCAGCGGTTTCAGCAAGGCGCGGGAGTGGTTGGTTTCTGGTCGCGCGGCCCTTGTGGTGCAAGCGTCCGATGGCAGCCAAGATGAGCGGGTGCGTTTTCTCGGCGCAAACCGGGGCCGTGCGCCAGTGGTGAGCCCGCTCGATGGATGGGCGTTGGGTGCGATTTTTGGCCGGGACGCTGCGGTACACATCGCGGTGGCACCAGGTCGGTTGGCAGAGCGGCTGCGTGTTGAAAGCGCGCGGTTGGCGGGCGTGCTGGGTTTACAGCCCGAGAGTGCGACTTCGACTGGGACGACACCCGAGGCGCCGCCTGGGGAAACGATGCAGGATGGTAACGATTAGATGAGCGAAGGCAACGATCAGGACGCGGGTAAAACCAGGCTCTCCTTGCGGCCAGCAGGCCGATTGGAGTTGGGCCGGACCGTGGATGCTGGTTCCGTAAAACAGAGCTTCAGCCATGGCCGCACCAAGACAGTGCAGGTCGAGGTGCGCAAGAACCGCGCGGTGGGATTGGTGGCGGGGAAGCCGTCGCCCGCCATCGCGCCGGCCAGCGCGTCTCCCGCGCCAAGCCCGAGCGCGCCGCGTCCGCAAGCGCCAGCCGGCCGGCCACCTTTGGGCGCCGGCCGTGCACTGACCGCTAACGAGCTTGCGACCCGTCAGCGCGTTTTGGCTGAACAGTCACGCGAAAACGTCAAACGCGAGGCCGAGCGCCGTGAACAGGAAACCATTTCGATCCTGTCCGCCGCCGAGGAAGCGCGTCGCCGGGAAGAAGAAGCCAAAAAGACCGCCGTTGAGGACGCGCGCCGCGCGGCCGAGGAACAAGCTGCCGGCCGTGCGGTTGAGGAGGTGCGTCGCGCCGCCGAGGCCGCGGCCGCCGCCCGCCGCGCGGCCAACCCGGACGCGGCACCCGAATCCGAAGGCGTTGCGCCGCCGGTCATTGCGGCCCCTGTTGCCGCAGCACCGACCGCCGAATTGCCAGTTGCGGGTCAAACCACCCAAGTTCCCGCCGAGACGCTGCGTTTGCGCCCGGCGCGCGCCGACGAAGAAGAAGATAACCGGCCGCGCCGCGGTCCGGGTGGCGTGATGGTGCCACCACGCAAGGCCGCCACAGTGGTCGCCAAAAAAGGTGCCGATGGCCGTCGGGCCGGGCGCATTGACGTCCAGGCCGCAATCGAAGGCGAGGATGACCGTGTCCGCAGCCTTGCCTCGGTCCGCCGCCAGCGCGATCGCGATCGCCGCCAAGCCGAACTCGAACGTTTGCGCGCCGATCAGGTCAAGGTTGTGCGCGAGGTTGTGTTGCCCGATACAATTTCGGTGCAGGAACTTGCCAACCGTATGGCCGCCCGCATTCCCGACGTTATCAAGGCCTTGATGCGGATGGGCGTGATGGCGACCGTCACCCAGGCGCTCGATGCCGATACGGCTGAGCTTGTGGTGCAGGAATTTGGCCACAAGGTGAAGCGGGTCAGCGAGGACGATGTTGAAATCGGCCTCGAAGGCGCGGTTGATGTTGATGACGCAATGCTGTCGCGCGCCCCGGTGGTGACCATTATGGGACATGTCGATCACGGCAAGACCAGCCTGCTCGATGCGCTGCGGTCGACTGACGTGGCGGGTGGCGAAGCCGGTGGCATCACCCAGCATATCGGCGCCTATCAGGTGAAGCTGAAATCGGGCGACAAGATCACCTTCCTCGACACACCGGGCCATGAAGCCTTCACCGCGATGCGGTCA
>JACMOQ010000387.1 GCA_014377905.1 Acetobacteraceae bacterium
GTCCAGTCCGGTATTTTTGCCAGCAGGCCCGCACGATCGGCGTCGTCGAGTTTGGTAATCATAGCGCTCTCCCTGGTTGACCCATTCCGGCTGGTATGCGCCACTATCGCCCATGTTCACGACTGCGCCCAATGCCGCCCATATCGCCGAACTCGCCGAGCGCGCCTTGGCGGAAATTCCCGCCATGCTGCGCAGCCGAATTGACGGCGTCGCCATCATCGTAGAGGAACTTGCCGACGATGACACCCTTGAGGACATGGAAATCGAGTCCGCGTTCGATCTCCAAGGCCTTTATCGCGGCATCCCGATCGGGGAGCGCAGCACCGGCGACATCGCGCGGCTGCCGGACCAGATATTTCTTTATCGCCAGGCGATCCTGTTGGAGTGGATTGAACTTGACGAGGATCTATACCGCCTGGTGCGCAACGTGCTGTGGCACGAAATTGCGCATCATTTCGGGTTTAGCGATGCCGAGATTGAGGCTTTGGAACAGGGGTTGTAAGGCCGCTAGCAACTGCACCAATTTTCGGGAGGAGAGATGGTGCAGTTCCGAGTGGAACTGCACCCTACGCCAAACGCTCTCAGTACATATGCTGCCCGCCGTTGATGCTGAGCGTGCTTCCGGTGATAAAATCTCCATTATCCGCTGTTAAAAACACCACTCCGCGGGCGATATCCTCGGCATGTCCCAACCGGCCCATTGGGATGCGGGCAATGATCTTTTGCAACACGTCGGGCGGTACCGCGCGCACCATGTCGGTATCAACATAGCCGGGCGCGATTGCGTTGACGGTTATGCCAAAGCGCGCGCCTTCCTGGGCCAGCGCCTTGGTGAAGCCGTGGATGCCGGACTTGGCGGCGGCGTAGTTGACCTGCCCGTACTGCCCGGCCTGGCCGTTGATTGAGCCGATATTGACCACTCGGCCGAATTTCGCTGCCCGCATATCCTCGAATGTCAGTTTGCACAAATTGAAGCAGGACCCGAGATTGGTATCCATCACCGCATCCCACATATCGCGGGTCATGCGCGCCATGGTGGTGTCGCGGGTGATGCCGGCATTATTGACCAGGATTTCGATCTTGCCGAACTCGGCATGGATGCTTTCGACCGCGGTTTGGCAGGCGGCAAAATCCCCGGCGTCGAACTTACGCACTGGAATGCCGGTTTCGGCATGGAAGGCCTGGGCAGCGGTGTCGTTGCCGGCATAGCTTGCAATAACGGTGCGGCCGGCGTCCTTCAGCGCGCGGCTGATTTCGGCGCCGATGCCGCGCGTGCCGCCCGTGACGAGTGCGATCCTGGGCATATCTGTGTTTCCTTCTCCATGTTCGCGCCTGTTGCGGGGGCACGTTGGCAGAGTTTAGCGGGGCTTGCGGGAGAGGGGAAGAAAAGGCTTGCAACGCGGATGGCGGTGGGTTAGTAAATTTATCATGAATACATGTTCCGCAACCCCTTTTGGCCTGCCAGATACCGCGCCAGAATTGGCGCGGCGTTTTGCTGTGATCATGGGTGGGCTGGCGACGTTGATTGCGCGGCGGTTTTTGAAGATGCCGCATCTGTCGCGATTCACCGTGCGGTTATGGAATTATCTGAGCCGGTCGGTGCGGCGGTTCCATCGGGCGCTGACCGCGACCAACAGACCGCAGACCAAGCGGGCGCGTGCCGCACGGGCCGCGCGGACTGATGCTGGACGGTTACGGCCAGAGCCTTTGCCGGCCGGGCGGGGGTGGATTGTGCGCGAACTCGGCTGGGAAGCGGCGGCCTATCTGGGGGCGATGGAATCGCTGCTGGCGGAGGTTGCGGCGCGGACAACCGGGGCAGGATTGCCGCAGGCGGCGCGCATATTGCGACCAATTTGCCGCATGCTGGGGGTTCCGGCGGCGGTGGTGTTGAAACTGGTGCCACCTCAGGTGGTGGTTGGGGAGCGTTTGGCGCCGGACGGGGCACCTGCGGTGGTGGGGGATTGCGAGGGGGTTGTCAAAAGCGGGTAGGCAGGCCCGGGGATTTTTGCGTCTTATTTGTTTCGATATCGTAATTAAAAACTGTCAGAATCCTGGCTGACAGGCGACGACGGCAAGCAAAGCGCGATGAGGCGGGGCGCAACCGAGGTCGGGGCGGGATGTGTGTCGGCAGGTTCGCCGGGAAAGGCCCGCAGGCGCAGGCGGGTTGCCATCGGGCCGGGGTCGAACAGACTGACGCGCAGCCGGGTGTTGATCGTCTCCGCCGCCCAGGTCAGTACGAGGGCGCGGGCGGCGGCGAGGCTTGCCGCATAGAGGCCCCAATAGGCAAGGGGCATGGTGGCAAGCTCAGCGGTGACGAACACCGCGCGCCCGGCAGGAGCTACAAGAAGTAAAGGCGCACAGCCGCGGATCAGCCGCAGGGGCGCTTCGACGTTGAGCGCGTGAACGCCGGCCCATTCCTTCATGTCGATATGCGGGGTGGGGGTGAGGGTGCCGATGTCGCCGGCGTTGCTGACCAGGATATCCAAGCGGCCGAAACGCTGGAACAGGCTCGGTGCGATCAAGTCAACCTGAGCGCCATCGCGCAAATCCATCGGCAGTAAGGTCGCTTTTCCGCCGGACGCGCGGATCGCATCGTCGGTTTCCTCCAACCCGCCTTGGGTACGGGCAACCAACACGACATGCGCGCCGAGTGCCGCGAGCCCAATTGCCACCGCCGCGCCCAAGCCCCGGCTGGCGCCGGTTACCAGCGCGATGTTTTCGTCCAGCATCATGGGATCAACCTGCCTCGGAAAGCAGGGTCAACTGCCTTGTGTCGTTGTCGCTGATATCGGGCAACGAAATCGGGTAGTCGCCGGTAAAGCAGGCATCGCAATATTTCGGCTGGCGTGGGTCGCGGTTGGCTTGGCCCAACGCCTGATACAACCCGTCCTTGGAAATGAAGGCGAGGCTATCCACGCCAATGCGGGCCGCCATTTCCTCCACCGTCAGCCGATAGGCGAGCAGCTTGTTGCGTTCGGGCGTATCGATGCCGTAATAGCAGGAATGGGTGGTGGGCGGGGATGAGATGCGCATATGCACCTCGGTCGCGCCGGCATTGCGGACCATTTCGACGATCTTGCGGGAAGTGGTGCCGCGCACGATGGAATCGTCCACCAGGATCACCCGCTTACCCTCCAGCACCGCCTTGTTGGCGGAATGTTTCAGCTTGACCCCGAGATGGCGGATATTATCGGTCGGTTCGATGAAGGTGCGGCCGACATAGTGATTGCGGATGATACCAAGCTCGAACGGGATGCCGGACTCGGTTGCATAACCCATCGCCGACGGCACCCCTGAATCGGGCACCGGCACGACGACATCGGCATCGACATGGCTTTCGCGGGCCAGAACTTCGCCGATGCGCTTGCGGGCTTCATAAACCGGCATGCCTTCGACCACCGAGTCAGGTCGGGCGAAATAGATGTATTCGAACACGCAGAACCGGCTCGGCTGGACGCCGAACGGCTTGATGCTCTGCACTCCGGTATCGGTGATGACGACGATTTCACCGGGTTCGATATCGCGGACGAATTCGGCGTCGACAATTTCAAGCGCACAGGTCTCGCTCGCCAGCACCCAGCCATCGGTGCCGACCCGGCCCAGGATCAAGGGCCGCACGCCCAACGGGTCACGCGCCCCGATCAGGGCATTTTCGGTCAGCGCAATCAACGAATAGGCCCCAACGACCTGGCGCAAGGCATCGGTCAGCCGGTCGATCACGGTTGCAAACCGGCTCATCGCGATCAGGTGGATGAACACCTCGCTGTCCGAGGTTGACTGGAACAGGCAGCCACGCCCGACGAGCGCGCGGCGCAGCAATGTCGCGTTGGTGAGGTTGCCGTTATGGGCGACGGCGAGGCCGCCAAAGGCAAAATCAGCGTAGAGCGGCTGGACATTGCGCAGCACCACCCCGCCGGTCGTGGCGTAGCGGTTATGGCCGATCGCGCGATGCCCTTTGAGGGTTTCCATCACTGCACGGTTCTCGAAATTCTCCCCCACCAGGCCAAGCCCGCGATGGGAATAGAAGCGGGTGGCGTCATGGCTGACGATGCCGGCCGATGCCTGGCCGCGATGCTGGAGTGCGTGCAGGCCGAGCGCGGTGAGTGCTGCCGCGTCGCTATGGTTCCAAATTCCGAACACGCCGCATTCATCATGCGGGCGTTCCAGGTTCCAGTGCCCGTCGGCAGAGACCTGTTCTGGTGCGATGTCCATTGGGTGCTCTCCTAAGGGGTCGTCGTTTGGGCAGGCGAGGGTGGCTTGCCGGTCGCGCGCCCGATCGGGTTGGCGCGCAGTAAATCGGCAGAACTGGTTGCGGTACCTGCGGGCGGGACCGCGAGCCTCGGGCGATGCTCGGGCGGCAAGTGGCTGACAATCCAACTCGCACCATCGTAGACGCTCGGCAGCAGTCGCGCGGTTTGCACTGGTTCGGGCCATTTATCAGGGGCGGTCAGCAGGCCGGCGATGATATAGGCCGCCATCAGCACCACTGCCCCGCGGGCTGCACCGTAGAGCACGCCGAGGCTGCGATCTATCCCGCCGAGCCCGATGCTGCGCACGCCCTTGGCGATGATATTGGTGACCAGCGAGAACACGATGAGCGCCACCACGAACAAGGCGACATACGACATTGCATTGGCGATTTCGACGGACGCGATCCACTGGCGAAATTGCGGGCGCACCAAGTCGTTGAAGGCCACGGCGACATATGCAGCACCGCCCCAGGCAACGATGCCGAGGATTTCGCGCACGAAACCACGCGAAAAAGCGAGCATGGCTGAAACCACCACCACGCCAACGGCAGAAAGATCGATCCAGTTCATGCGGTGTGGCGCTTCATATTAGCGTCATATATCGTAGGCCGGTCGGCGGATACCACCCCGCCATGCGGATGGCTTGCCCGCATTCGCGCA
>JACMOQ010000388.1 GCA_014377905.1 Acetobacteraceae bacterium
AGGCTGCTGAAATTGCCGCCAATCGTCGGCACCGGGTGGGCGGGGTCGAAGTCGTAGGCGACCGGCGCGGCTTTCTTGGACGGCATGTCCGCGGACAACGCGCCATCGCCATGCAGATACCATTGCGTCGGCACCATGGCCGGCGGCGGCCAGTCCGCGAGACCCAGCCAGCGGCCACCGTGCAGCAGATGCCCGGTGGCATCGCGCTTACCGCTGCCGCCGCCCATCACGAACACCCGAACCGCTGGTTCATTGTTAGCATGGCCATGGATGACAGCGTCGAAATGGCGCAGGCGATACTGCATCCAGTCGCCCGCCCAACTATCGAGGGTGGCATCGGGGCCGAATTCGACATCGCCAAAGCGGGTCAGGCTGCGATCGCCATGCGTCCATGGCCCGAGGATCAGCCGTTGCGGACCGCGCCCGGCCGCTTTCTGGCCGACATAATTGGTGGCGGCGGTTTGCGCATACGGATCGAACCACGACGACAAATGCACGCAATCGGCAGCGACGTAGCGATCGTAAAACCCTTCCGCCCAGATGCCGAGTTGCTGCCAGAACGGGCCGAACACGCCGTGGCGCCATTGCTCGAACAAATAAGCCTCGTAGTCCGGGTGATGCCGCAAGGGCGAATGGCCCGGGAACCATGGCAGACGCTGGAACCAGTCGATAATGTCCTCGGCTTGCAGTGCCGCTTTCATCACCGGATCGGCTTCCGCTTCCGGGGACAGCATTGCCTGCTTGTGCGCCCAGGTCGCCTGCTTCATCTCAAATGCGCCATATTGGCGGATGCCGCCGGTCCAGGCATTGGCAAACCCGCCGCAATCCATGATCTGCGCCACCACCCCGGGCGCATCGAGGCAGCCTAGCGCCACCTGGGTGTGGGCCGAATAAGACAGGCCCATGGTGCAAATCCGCCCGTCGCACCAGGGCTGGGCAATCAACCAGGCGCAGAGATCGAAGCCGTCTTCACCGTCTGACAGGTATTTGACAAACCGCCCCTCACTGCCATGGCGGCCGCGATTGTCTTGGAACACCACCGCATAGCCAGCATTGGTGAAAATCTTGGCGAGTTCAGTGCGGGTCAGCGGCGTTGCATTGGCGGCCGTGCGTTCGCTGCGGCCGATTAGGTCGCGGCCATAAGGAGTGCGTTCCAACACTACCGGGAACCGGCCATGGCCGGCGGGGAAATAAATGTCGGTGGCGAGGCGGATGCCGTCGCGCATCGCCACCATGTCGGTTGTTTTGGTCGGTGCGTTGCTGTTTGGCACGTTTTTCTCCCCCTAGCCGATCCGCATCAGCCGCGGGCCTTCGCGGTGCAGCCAGGCAACAGCACTATCAGTGTGGACGGTAAGCTGGCCCACCTGCCGCCAGAACGCCTCACTGTGGTTCATGTGGGCGAAATGCGCGACCTCATGCGCCGCAACATAGTCCTGCACAAAACCGGGCGCCATCACCAGGCGCCAACTGAAGGCGAGGTCTCGGCGCGCGGTGCAACTGCCCCACCGGCTCGACGTATCCTTGATGCTGATCCGGCCTGGCTTGACCCCAAGCAAGTCCGCCTTGGCGATCGCCGCCGCGCCGATGCTGCGGCGGGCCTCGGCGCGGAGGAAATCATTGACCCGGCGGGCGAGGAATTCGGGTTCTCCCCCGATATGCAGGGTTTGGTCGATCACCCGCGCCCCGCGCACGCCCGGCATGTGGGCGATCTGGTGATCAACGCCATGGAGCGGGACAATGGCACCGGGCTCAAAACTGGTCCTGGTCGGCAAAGCGGCGAGCCGGTCGGTGACCCAGGTGGCGTTATCCAACAGCAGCCGCATCCCCGCCGCCCGGGAACTGCGCGGCGGCAAGGTCACTACCACCGCGGTGCCTTTGGGGTGAATGCGCAAACTGATCCGCCGGGCGCGCGGATTGCGCCGCCATTCGACCGGCACCGGACCGCCGGGCAGACTCACAATTTCTGTTTCACTGGACAGCATGCAGGCTTTGTGGACGATCAGCCCGCAACCGGGCAACCGGAACTTTAGCTTGGGGCCATCCAGAATGCAGAACAGCTACGACAGCACCGCCGACACGCTGCGCCACATCGACGAAGTGCGGAACCGGCTGAAGGTTTTCGTGGTCGAGATGTACCGGATTCCAATTCCGTCATTGCGAGCCCTTGCGTGGCGATCCAGGATGACCGCACCGATTGCCGAATTTGGCCCACTGGATTGCCACGGCTTCGCCTCGCAATGACGAACGAGAGCGCCGGCATTTTTCGAGTTTTCATGCTTATGGAGCAACAAAAAGAAAACTCTTCTTTCCCTAATCGATCAACTTCCTATTTCGCAATTCCATTACCACCTGGTCCGCCAGACTTTCGGCGCTTTCGTCCACGGTGCGCAAATGCACCTCGGCGGATAGCGGCGCCTCGTAGGGTGCATCGACGCCGGTGAAGTTCTTGATCTGCCCGGCATCGGCTTTCGCATAAAGCCCTTTAGGGTCACGTTTGCGGCATTCAGCGACCGGGGTATCGACGAAGACCTCGATGAATTCGCCGTCTGCCACTCGTTCCCGCGCCAGCAGACGTTCGGCTCTATAGGGCGAAATGAACGATACCAGCACGATCAGCCCGGCATCGACGCACAGACGGGATACTTCAGCCACGCGGCGGATGTTTTCGACGCGATCGGCTTCGGAGAACCCGAGGTCGCGGTTGAGGCCGTGGCGAACATTGTCACCGTCCAACAAGATCGTATGGCGGCCAAGCGTATGCAGGCGCTTTTCGACCAGGTTGGCGATGGTGGATTTGCCGGCGCCGGACAGTCCGGTGAACCACAGCACCACCGGCTGTTGGTTTTTCAGGGCGGATCGCGCGGCTTTGTCCACTTCGGCCTTATGCCAATGCACGTCTGATGCGATGCGGTCGGTGCCTTCGATCATCCCGGCAGCAACGGTATTGCGGGTAACCCGGTCGATCAGGATAAAGCCGCCCAGCACCCGGTTATGGCGGTACGGCTCAAATGTCACCGCCTGTGCGAGCGACAGGTTGACCAGCCCGATCTCGTTGAATTTGAGGTCTCGGGCCGGGTTTTCGTCGAGCGTATCGACATCCAACACATGGGTTACGCTGGAAACGGTCGCGGTCACAATCCGTGTGCCGAGCATCATCTGATAGGACCGTCCCCGAAACAGCGGTGTTTCATCGAACCAAGCCAGCCGCGCGACCAGCGTGTCCGAGGTTTCCGGCAGTGGCGTCATCGCCAGCACGTCGCCGCGCGAAACGTCAATTTCGGTATCCAGCACAATCGTCACCGGCGTGCCAGCATGGGCTTCTGGCAGGTCGCCATCCATTGTCACGATGCAGGTAACGGTCGCGGCAACGCGGGACTGGACGTTGGTGATTTTGTCGCCCGGGCGAACGGTGCCAGCGGCGACGGTGCCCGAAAAGCCACGGAAGTTTAGATCGGGCCGGTTCACATACTGCACCGGCATGCGGAACGGCTGCGCTGCCACCGTTGCCGG
>JACMOQ010000389.1 GCA_014377905.1 Acetobacteraceae bacterium
AAGATCGCTGTCGGACCGAATGCCCGGATATTTATGGGTCCACCAGGTTCCACCAAAGCTGTCCTGGGTTTCCAGGATCACATAGGATTTGTCCGGGCATTGCTGGTTGAGGTGATAGGCCCCACCGATGCCAGAAATCCCGGCGCCGACGATCAAAACGTCGAAATGCTCAACGTGTTGCTGGGCGGGGGCATGGGTAAGAATGGCTGCGTCGTTCATGGTTTCCGACTTTTCTCGACGGTTGCGGCCCGGCATGGACCTGAGGGTCGCAAGTTTGCCCTGCATTGCCCAGCGATGAAACCAGTTTTTTCAAATCGACAGGGATTGTCGTCCCCCCTCGCTGCCACCCACATACCACAAACCTTGTTTGAGAGACCTATCGCCATGATGCCGTCGATTTTTCTGAGCCACGGTTCGCCCATGTTGCCGTTGACCGACGCGCCGGCGCGGGATTTTCTCGTGGGCCTCGCTGCCAGCCTGCCGCACCCGACTGCAATCGTGGTGGCCTCCGCCCATTGGGAAACCGCACACCCCGAGGTCAATGCCGTCGTCCAAAACGACACCATTCATGATTTCTCGGGCTTTCCGCCGGCGCTCTATCAGATGCGCTACCCCGCACCCGGCGATGCGGCGTTGGCCGGCCGCATCCAGAACTTGCTCCAAACCGCCGGTCTTACCTGCGCGATTGATCGGGTCCGTGGCCTCGATCACGGCGCCTGGTGCCCGCTGATGCTGGCCTATCCCGCGGCCGACATCCCGGTATTGCAGGTTTCGGTGCAAACCCATCTCGGTACCGCCCACCATGTCCACCTCGGCGCCGCCCTTGCGCCTTTGCGCGCCGAAGGCGTGCTGGTGATCGGGTCCGGCAGTTGGACCCATGATCTGCGGCGCTTTCGCGGCCAGGCCATCGATGCGCCGGAACCACCGGATGTGATCGCGTTCTCCGCCTGGATGGATCGGGCGCTGGTGGAAAACCGGCTGGACGACCTGATCGACTATCGCCGCCTTGCCCCCCATGCAGCCGCCGAGCACCCAACCGAGGAGCATTTGCTGCCGCTTTACGTCGCCTTGGGGGCCGCCGGCGTCACGCCCAAGGCCACCCGCATTCACACCAGCGCCAGTTACGGAATATTGCGAATGGACGCCTACAGCTTTGCCTGACCGCCCGCCCGAAATTCGTCGTTGCCAACCCACCTTGGATAGTGCTGCACTGGCTACTGACGTGCTCATCAAGAAGCAGGATCAAGGGACAGGCAATGGCACAAGGCAGTTGGCGCAGTGGAATAGGGGTGGCAGCCGCCGCATTTTGGCTAGGCATCGCCGGGGCGGCCCCGGTGGCGGCGCAGGAAAAGCCGCAATATGGCGGTAACCTCGAAATCGGCACGCTTTATGCGACGATTTCTGCCCTGTCATGGGACCCGGCGGACTTCGCCTGGAAGCTCAACCATGACACCGGGCTCTATCTCGAAACCCTGTTCGCCGGCGATCTCGACAAAAGCGTTAGGAAGGGCGGCAAATACAATTTCAAGCCCGACGCCTGGCTCGCGACTGACGCCATTCGTGGTGAGCTTGCGGAAAGCTGGAAATGGACCGAAAACCCGCTTGCCGTCGTCATTAAGCTGCGCCAGGGTGTCATGTGGCCAGCCAAGGCCGGCGTTATGGAAAGCCGAGAATTTACCGCCGAGGATGTGGTGTTCAGCTTCAACCGCCAGAACACCAGCCCGAAGAATTTCCCGGAATATTATAACTACATTGAAAAGGTCGAGGCGACCGATCGCTACACCGTAACCTTCAAAATGAAGCACTATAATTCCGATTGGGATTATCGCTTCGGCTGGGGCTATTATTCCCAGGTAATGCCGCCGGAACTCGCCAAGGCCGGCGCTTCCAACTGGAAGAACGCGACCGGCACCGGGCCATTCCAACTTGTCGATTACGTGCAAGGCAACAACCAGTCCTATGCCAAGAACCCGGTTTATTGGGACAAGGAAAAACTCGGCGGCGTCGAATACAAGCTGCCTTTCGTGGACCGCGTCACCTACCGGATCATCAAGGACGAAGCCACGCAGCATACCGGCATCCGCACCGGCAAGCTCGATATCCTGGAATCCATCCGCTGGCAGGCGGTCGACAGCATCAAGAAATCCGCGCCGCAGCTAAAATGGGCGAAATGGCTGGCCTATTCCGGCACCTACCTCGCCATGCGGGTCGATCGGGCGCCGTTCACCGATATCCGCGTCCGCCGCGCGCTCAATATGGCGGTCAACAAGCAGGAAATCGTCAAGGAATATTACGGCGGCAATGCTGAACTGTTCGCCTACCCGCAGCACCCGGATTACATCGGCTATTTTGAGGGGCTCGACACGATGCCGGCCTCGGTGAAGGAACTTTATACCTACGATCCGGTCAAGGCGAAGAAAATGCTCGCCGACGCTGGCTTTCCCAACGGCTTCACCTTCAAGACCCAGGTCTGTTCGTGTTCCCCCGACAACATGGATCTGCTGCCGCTGATTGCCGGATACCTGGAACAGATCGGCGTCAAGATGGAAATCCAGCCGATGGAGTACGGCGCCTTTCTATCCGCGATGACCACCGCCACCCATGCGCCGGGCTACTTCATGTCCAACGGCCATACCAACCCGACCCGGTCGCTGCATAAATCCTTCACCCCCGGCCAGCTTTGGGGCGCGGCGCAGTGGTTCAAGCCGGAATACACCGCCAAGATGGAAAAGGTCTTTGGCACCCAGGACGAGGCGGTGCGGATGACCATGATCCGCGAAATGACCCGGGAAATCCTTGATGAAGCCCCGTATATCTGGCTGCCAGTACCGTACCTCTACACCGCCTGGTGGCCCTGGGTGAAAAACTACGACGGCGAATTACGGGTGGGCGCGGTCAAGCCCGGCCCGGTCTATGCCCGGATCTGGATTGATCAGGCGTTGAAGAAGACGCTTGGGCGTTAATTCAGGCCGCGCGCGTCGGGTAGAATGCTACAGCGCATTCCACCCGACGAGCAAAAGCCGTCCATGGGTATAAGCATTACTCCGTCCTCGTCGGAGCCCGAAAAAACCAGACCATAGTCATCAACTCACTTGATCGTTACGCACTGCGTATCGAGTATCTGTCGATCGACTGGCCAAGCATCTCCCCACCTGGCTCGAGCATCGCCGCGTGCTCAGGCCAGTCAAGGACGCTTCGCGCCGCAAGGGCGGTGGCCTTCGGCCATCCCTGACAGGCCTTGCGCGCGCGGCGTTGTGGATTGCAGGTCGGCTCGGAGGAATGGTCCTTTCAGTCTCTCAAAGGAATGTCTGTTTGGTGTGGGTTATTAGGCTTCGACCAAGGCATCGCGGAGGCGGGCGTTGGCTGTGACGATCATTTTGCGCATGACGGCGATGATCGCGACGAGCTTCTTTTTGCCGTTCGCGATTAGGTGGTTATAGAAGTTGCGGAAGGTTTCGTTGTATCTGACCGCGACCATCGCGGCCATGAACAGCACGCGTTTGACCTCCGGCCTGCCGCCTTTGACGCGGCGGTATCCGTCATGCCCGCCGCTTTGCTTTGGATGCGGCGCAACGCCTGCGAGGGCTGCAACTTGCTTGCGATCGATCTTGCCGAGCTCCGGCATCAACCCCAACAGCGCGGCCGTGGTATGCGGTCCGATCCCCTTAATCGTGCGCAACACCTTGGCGGCACGATCGAGCGGTTGATGTGCGCGGATCAACGCCCCAATCGCTGCCTCGATGTCGATGATTTGTGCGTTGAAGCAGGCCAATAGTTTCTTGATGCAGCCTTGAACAACGCCTGCCCCCGGTGCGGCCAGGCGGTTTCTGTAGGCCACGCGCTCGGCCACCAGATCCGCTCTGGTCAGGACCATGGCCTGCAATGCCGCTTGTTGCTCGGCCGGTGCCTGCCACGGCGACAGAATGGCCTGTCGTTCGGCGCCGTAACGGGCGAGCGCACGGGCATCGATGGCGTCGGACTTGCCGAGGATGCCGAACGATCGGATAAAGGCTTTGACCTTGCGGGCGTCCGCGCGATGCGCCGCGATGTGGGCTTTGACGGTCGCGCTCAGCAGCACCGCTTCGTATCCGCCCGTGGTTTCGCAAACCACCAGGCAAGTGGCATCAAGCGAGGCGACGAAGCGGGCCAAGTCCTTGGGGCTGTTGGTAACGGTGGTGACCAGGCCGGTGTGGCTGTCGAACACAACGATCTCGGCCTTGCCGACGTCGCAGCCGATGAAGCGGGAAAAAACCTTGGTTTGGTCGGTCATGACGGGCTATCCTTGTCGGGCTTGTGATTGTCTGCGAGCGTTCGTCCGGTGGACGAAGCGGCCCATTCAACTCTTCAAGCGTTGCAGGGAATGCGACTGACGACCTTGATGACGGCGGGCGCTAAGCCCTATCGCGAGACGGTCGGTCAGCCGCGCCCCGGGCCGGGGTGCAAGCGGCCCGGGGCACCCCACCGAAGCGGGATGGACGAGGATATAGCAGAACGACAAGAGACAATCGCGAGC
>JACMOQ010000390.1 GCA_014377905.1 Acetobacteraceae bacterium
AACGCTTCCTGTTCGTGCAACACGCCGTCGATGCGGTACCGCAATTTCAACCTGTCGTCGGCGGGTTCGATGTGGATGTCTGGGGCGCGCAGGGCCACCGCCGCCGCTACCAGCCGGTTGACGGCGCGAATCACCGGCGCATCGCTGGCCATGTCCTTCAACCGTTCCAGGTCGGCTTCATCGGCGGCGCCGCTCGAATCGTCGGATCGATCGGTGGCTGTCGCATACAGCCTGTCGAATGCCGCTTCGAGGTCGCTGGCCCGGGCAACGACGCGCTGCACCGGCTGCCCTGCGGCAAAGCCGATCGCGGTAACCGCAAAGCTGTCGAGCGGATTGGCCATCGCCACCGTGATCGAATCGGGGCGTAGCGCGATAGGCAATGCACGCGCATCGCGCAGGAAACTGGCCGAAACCATGGTTGCCGCAACCGGCGCGGGCGGCAGGTCGGTGACCGCCAGGATCGCCAGCCCCGTCACGGCGGAAAACGCCTCGGCAAGCGCCTGTTCCGATACAAGGCCAAGCCGCGTCAGAACGGCTTCGAGGCGCTCACCGGTTTCTTCCTGAACCAGTTCGGCCCGGGACAACGCCTCGGGTCCCAGCAGGCCCTGCCGACGCACCAGCGCGGCAACGCTCGCCGGCTCAGTCGGCATCGCAGGCGATGCCGCGCGATTCCCACCTGGCGGAACGTCGGTCACAATCGGGATGGCTGCCAAGACGCTCAAGATTTTCAAAGGCTCCGCTGGCATTCCCGGTTCAGCGCGGCGCCGTTTGATCCCGGACCGCACCCCGCGCCCCGCCAACAATTGGCCGACATTCCGACGCTGGATTTTGTTTAGGAGCGGAATGCAACATTTCCGTGTCAGTAATATTACAGTATGGCGTCAAGTAAATTTGATGTGTGAATTTATGAATGTATCACAAAACTGTCACCGCCCACGGTTAAAGTCACTTCCAGATCAGACTTACTGGTCAATCGAGGAGGGGAAAAATCGGATCTGTCGCATCGATATACTGTAATATGCTCGGTATACGGCATGTCAGGTGATGCATCTAATTTTCCAACCTGGATCACAAGACCAAGTAACAGGTCGGATTCTTTTAAGTTAATCAAACAGTAGGAATAATTTGACCGAATACGCCCAGTGAACCTGGTCGAATTCGATTGCAGATATTTGGCCGCATTTCCGCGGACCAGATGGTGTGCCGTTGCACATTCGTTTGTCCATCAATCACAACGAGGTATCATCATGACTCTGAATAAGTTCACACTTCTCGCGGCCTCTGCCGCCGTCAGCGCCTTTGGCGCCGGCACGGCCCAGGCACAGCTCGCCTTCCCGGCCGCAACCATTGTCGGTGCCGGTGCATCCCTGCCACAGAACGTCAGCCGCCAAGCTGGCGATTGCTACGGCATCAAGAACGACCTTGGCTTCGGCGTCACCTCGGGCACCCCCGAAGCCGCCAAGTCGCTTATCGATTTCGATTTCGACACCCCAGCCATCGACACGCTTGCCAACCGCTTCAACTGCGCCGTGCGCGATGTTCAGCCGTCGATCACCACCCGCTATCTCTCGACCGGTTCGGGCCAGGGCGTCACCGCCTACCTCAACAACCGCCTGTCCTCGACGGTCGTCGCTTCGCCGACCTTCGCGATCTACACTTCGGGTGATGGCTATCAGTACAGCTTCTCGGATACCGCGCTCAGCGCCACCAACCTGTCCACCTACAACACCGCGCTGATCAATCCGTTCACCCGCTATGGCGCTGCCGCCAAGGCTGCGGACCTGTTCGGCGCGCCGATTCAGATCCCGGTCGTTCTCGCCGCCATCGCCGTCGGCTACAGCCCGGTCTATGCCAAGGTCCGCCTGGCTGACACCACCGTCCAGACGTTCACCTTCAAGACGCCCGTCGCCGGCCTGAAACTGACCCGCGCGCAATATTGCGGCATCTTCAACGGCACGATCACCAACTGGAACCAGTTGCCGACGACCGTCGTCAACAAGGATCTGGCCGATACCGCACCGTTCAATGTGCCGATCCGCCTCGTTGGCCGTTCGGAAACCTCGGGAACCACGTCGATCTACACCCGCGCCATGGCCGCACAGTGCACCGGCCTGTTGGTTGCAACCGGCGTTGGCGGCACCGGCACCCCGGTCGCCATCGTCAACAAGTTCGGCAATTCGGAAAACCGCCTGCCTTATGATGGCGTGACCACCGTTACCGGCACCGCCTATACCGGCGCTGCAGGCGCGGTCAGCGCGACGAACTCGCTTTCGGGCGCGTTCTTCAACAAGGGCACCGGCCTGATCACCATCGGCACCGAAGCAACGGGCCTCTTCACCGTCGCCAACGGCAATGATGGCGTCGCGCTCGCCACCGCCTACCACCCCGATCCGTCCGCCACTGTTGGTGATCGCACCCAGAACGGCCGCATCAACTATGTCAGTCCGGAACAGACGCTGCCTGCGGTCACCTTCAATGGTGCCAACACGCTTGGTCTGAAGTCCGCACTGCTCCAGGTAGCCGCCACCACGACGTTCGTCGCACCGAGCGCTTCGCAAGCCGCGCTGGCTTTCGGCTCGATCGCGCCGCCGCAGTCGAAGGGTACTGCCGGTGCCTATTGCACCGACGCAGTTGCCTGCCCGGCCGCCTATGGTGACCGCAGCAACCCGCTCGATTGGGTTGCACCCGCCGACAAGGCCGCTCTCGTCGCGAACCCGGCCAAAGGCTATCCGATGGTCGGCACTTCGAACGCGCTGCTGTACACCTGCTACGCCACCCCGGCACGTCGCCAGGGGGTTGCTGGCTTCTTCGCCACGCTTATCGGCAAGACGCCCAAGGACAGCCTGAACCAGGCGATGCCAGCCGCGCTGGTTACCGATGGTGTCAATGGCATCTTCAGCAAGAACGGTCTTGGTGCTCTGCCGGCTTCGTGGCGCACCGCCATCGCCGAAACCTTCTTCAAGAGCTCGGCACAGCTCGGCAAGGTGGGCGATGCGACGTCGAAGCTTGGCCTGCGCAACCTGTGGATCCAGGACAAGATCCCGACCACGCCGACCGGCGCCGGTTCGGTGACGGCCGCTAACTCGCTTTGCGCGACCAAGCCGGGCGCCTGAGCCAAGCAACACAGCGTTTCCTGGACTTAAACTGCGGCCCCGGAGCAATCCGGGGCCGCTTTCTTTTGTGGGCGGCCTGCCCGCCCGGCCCATCACCTGCCCGAATGCGGCAAGGTCGATCGAGCCACCTCGAACCGCAGAGGATTCCCTACGGCGACTTATCAAGCGCCTCCGGCAGCTGATTAAGGGCCTCCGGCAGCTGATCAAGGGCCTCCGGCAGCTGATCAAGGGCCTCCGGGAGGGGGGGGCGGGGGGCCCCCGACCCCATTTTCTTGAAAAATTGGGAAAAACCCCGGGCATTTGGGGGCGCCGAACAAACGGGGGGGAGG
>JACMOQ010000391.1 GCA_014377905.1 Acetobacteraceae bacterium
CGGCGTCCCGGGTGGACGAATACCCGCACCGGCTGTCGGGCGGGATGCGCCAGCGCGTGATGATCGCGATGGCATTATCGTGCAACCCCGCGCTGCTGATTGCCGATGAGCCGACGACGGCCTTGGATGTAACCATCCAGGCGCAAATTCTTGACCTGCTACATGGTCTTCAGGCCCGGCTCGGCATGGCCATCCTGCTCATCACCCATGACCTCGGGGTGATCGCCGAAATCGCCGATGACGTGCTTGTAATGTATGCCGGCAAGATCGTGGAATCCGCCCCGGTGGCCGCGATTTTTGCCAATCCGCAGCATCCTTATACCATCGGCCTGCTCGGCTCGATCCCGCGGCTGGGGGAATATCGCGAACGGCTGGCAACCATCGAAGGCTCGGTCCCGAGCCCGGCCAACCAGCCCAAGGGCTGCCGTTTTTCACCCCGCTGCCCATTTGCCGATGCGCAATGCCGGGAACAGCAACCGCCGTTGCGCGCGCTTGGCGCCGGGCATCAGGTTGCTTGCTGGAAAGCGCCAGTCGAACACTTCGCGGGAATCGCGGCATGAACGACATCGCTCCGGCACCCGAGCCGATCTTGCAGGTCAAGCAACTGGTCAAGCACTTCCCGGTGCGCCGCGGGGTAATCTTGTCGCGCATTGTCGGCCAGGTGCAGGCGGTAGATGATGTCAGCTTCGACATCGCGCGCGGCGAAACCCTGGCGCTGGTGGGCGAGTCTGGGTGTGGCAAATCCACCACCGGGCGGCTGATCTTAAAACTGCTGGAACCGACCTCCGGATCTGTGCGTTTTCAGGGCAGGGAAATCGCTGACCTCGACAAGACCGCGATGCGGGCGATGCGCAAGCATTTGCAGATCATTTTCCAAGACCCCTATGCGTCGCTCAATCCTCGCATGACGGTGGGGGAAATGCTGGCCGAGCCACTCGATCTGCATGGCATCGTCGACAATGAACAGTCGCGCAATGCCCGGGTCCGCGAATTGCTCGATGTGGTGGGGCTGCTGCCCGAACATGCCAGCCGATATCCGCATCAGTTTTCCGGTGGGCAGCGCCAGCGCCTGGTGGTGGCGCGCGCATTGGCGGTCAACCCCGAGCTGATTGTGTGTGACGAGCCGGTTTCGGCGTTGGATGTGTCGATCCAGGCGCAGGTGGTGAACCTGCTGCAAAACCTGCAACAGCGCTTTGGCCTGTCCTATTTGTTCATCGCCCATGATCTGGCAGTGGTGAAACATATTAGTGACCGGGTGGCGGTGATGTATCTCGGCAAGCTGGTCGAAATTGCCGATAAGCGCACCTTGTTCGCCTCGCCCCGACACCCCTATACCCAGGCGCTGCTATCGGCGATCCCCAAGCCCGACCCGACTATCGCCCGCCACCGCATTTTGCTGCCTGGCGATGTGCCAAGCCCGTTATCGCCGCCCACCGGTTGCCGGTTCCACACACGGTGCAGCTTTGCCCAGGCGCGCTGCAGCCAGGACGTGCCCGTGTTGCGCTCGGTCGGACCCAAGCATCAGGTGGCCTGCCATTTCTTCGAAACCCTACCGGTGCCCGAAAACCTGGCCGGCGGACCCGGCGATGGTGGCGGCAAGTTCCCCGAGCGGCTGGCCCTGTTCGAGGCGGCAAAGCGCCAGCGCGGCGCGGCGATGTGACAGATCGGCGGGGGAGCGAGTGCTTCCGGGGAACCGCGCTGTCTGCTACCGTCATTCGCTTGTGGAGTTAAAACGGGGTGCACGTGAAAACTTCGATCAGGTCCTGGCTACTTTCGGTGTGTCTGGCAGGCGCGACCCCCGCCTTCGCCGTCGATTACAACACCGCGGCAACGCTGGTTTATTTCGATAGCGCGGGAAATGAGACGCTCGACCCTGCCGAACCGCAGAACAACAGCAGCTTTTCGCATGAGACGCTGCTGGCGCTCTACGATACGCTGATCCGCATGGACCAGGCCGGCGTGCCAGGCCCGGGGCTGGCGGAGTCCTGGACTCGGAACGCCGACCTTACGGAGTTGACGCTGAAGTTGCGCAAGGGGGTGAAATTCCACGACGGAACCCCGTTCGACTCCCAGTCGGTGAAGCATAATTTCGACCGCATGGCAGCCCTTGGCCGACGCGCTTCCGGGTCGGTGGTGGAAACCTTCAACCTGATCCAGTCGGTCGAGTATATCGGCGACGATACCGTGAAGCTGAAGCTCAAGTCTGCCAACGGGCAAATCGAATACTGGCTCGGCGGCAACTCCGGCATGATGCTCGGCCCGGCGGGAACCAAGGGCGAGGCTTTTGGTGGGACGATCACTGCGATCGGAACCGGGCCCTACAAGCTCAAAAAGTTCGAGGCTAATGTCATCACCTCGATGGTACGTTCCGATGATTACTGGGGTGGCACTGCCGGCCGTCCTGCCGGTTTCGATCATCATTATGTGCCCGATGGCCGCGCGCGCCTGAATGCGCTGCGATCGGGGCAAGCCAATATCGTAACCCTCGATCCCCGCGCGATCCCCGAAGCGAAGGGCGCCGGGCTCACGGTTCATGTGATCGATAAGAATGCGTTTTGGGACATTTACCCCAATCTGAAGAAAGGCCCGCTCGGCGATGTCCGCATCCGCCGCGCGATCATGCACGCGATCGACCGCGAAGCGCTGGGCGATGCGCTGACCAATGGCAGCGGGAAAGCAACCCAGCAGGTCTGGTCGCCTAAATCGCCGTTTTACGTCAAGGATATCGAAAACCGCTATCCGTTCGATCAGAAGAAAGCCCGCGCGCTGATGGCCGAGGCCGGCTTCAAGGATGGGTTTGAATTATCGTTGTTGTTGTTGAACACGTCTGAATATCGCCTGTTGGCCGAAGCCTTGCAGGCCAATCTCGGCGAAGTTGGGATCCGGCTTAAATTCGACGTGGTGGACGTGTCCCAGTTCCCGCTGTTTTTCAAACAACCACCGCGCGGTGACATATTGCTGGCGCGCTATGGCGGCCGCAGCGATCCGGTGCAATCTGTGTACGAGCTCGTCGGCACCGGCGGCAGCTACACCCCCGGGGGATCGGCGAGCCCAAGAACTGATGATTTGCTGAACCAGGCCCGCGGCATGGCGGCGACCGATCCCAGGCGCCTGGGGGTGATGCACGACCTGGCACGCGAAGTTTCCGAAATGGTCGGGACGATGCCGGTCATCAGTCGCGCCAATGTGTACGCAGCGAAGGCGGGCTGTATTCTTGATTTGCAGGCCTATCTCCCATCCGGCGATGACCGGTTCAATGACGTTAAAATTGCCGCAGGATGCAAATGATGACCCTCGCTCGATCCTTGAAGGCAGCGATGCTGGCCTGCGTCCTCGCCAGCCCGGCTGCGGCCGCCGATGTCAATACGACGGCGACACTGATTTATTACGATGCCGTCGGTAACGAAACTCTCGACCCAGCGGAACCGCAAAGCGGCAGCAGCTTTTCCCAGGAGGTGCTGCTGGCGATTTTTGACACGTTGATACGGTTGGATGATGCGGGCAACACCACACCCGGATTGGCGCTATCGTGGAAAGCCAGCCCGGATTTGATGTCGTTCACCTTCGCGCTACGGCCCAACGTGACCATGCATGATGGCTCGAAGCTGACCGCTGAACTGGTCAAGCAGAATATCGAGCGCAACATTGCGCTCGGAAGCAAGGTTAGCGGCACGATGGCCGAATCGATCCGGCCGATTGCCAGCATTGAGGTGTTGGGGGAGTTGGAGTTCAAGCTGCTGTTGAAATCCGCCAGCGGGCAAATTCCTTATTTTCTCGGTGGGATTGGCGGCATGATTGTGGCGTCGAGCTCGATCGGCGCAGATGCGTTTGGGGTCAATTTCAAGGCCATCGGCTCTGGTCCTTATCGGCTGAAATCCTTTGAATCCAACGTTAAAACCGTGATGACCCGGAACGAGCAATACTGGGGCGGGACCGCTGACCGGCCGGCCGGGTTCGAGCATCACTATGTGCCGGATGGGCGCGCACGTCTGAATGCGCTGCGGTCGGGCCAGGCCAATGTTGTGCTCATCGATCCCCGGCAAATTCCGGAGGCCAAAAGTGCCGGGATGCAGGTGCAGATCAACGAAAAAAACGGCGTCTGGGACATCTACATCAACCTCGGGCGCGCGCCGCTGAATGATCTGAAAGTGCGGCAGGCCTTCATGCACGCCATTGACCGGGAAGCCTTGGCCGAGGCGCTCAGCTTCGGCAGCGGTAAGCCGACGGTGCAATTTTTCGCGCAGAGCTCTCCGGTGTTCGATCCGGCGTTGGAAAAGCGCTACCCGTTCGACCAGAAGAAAGCCAAGGCGCTGCTGGCCGAGGCCGGACACAAGGACGGCATCGACGTCACGCATTTGCTGCTTAACACCACTGAATATAAGCAATTGGGCGAAGCGTTGCAGGCGATGCTGGCGGAATCCGGCATTCGTGTGAAGTTTGACGTAGTGGATGCCTCGCAATTTAACTTGTTTCGCCGGGCGCCCTATCGCGGCGATTTTCTGATGGCGCGCTGGGGCGGCCGGGCGGACCCAATACAAACCTTCCAGGAACTGATTTCCAGCGGCGGCACTTATAATCCTGTGGGCGTGGCGACGCCGGAAATCGACATTTTGATCGATAAAGCCAAGCGCCTGCTGCCAGAAGACCCGGAACGACTGAGCATCGCGCGCCAGATTGGACGGTTCGCGGTGGAATATGCCTCCAACGTGCCGTTAATGACGCGGTCGAATGTCTATGCGTACAAACCCGGCTGCATTTTGAATTTGACGCCGTTCCTGTCGATGGGCGATGACCGCTTCAACGACGTGAAAATCGCAGCAAAGTGCAAGTAAGCGGCGCGGCGACAATCCCGTCTGACGGCCGGGGACTTTTGTGAACACATTCCGATATTTCTATCGTCGCCTGATTTCGACCATCCCGATGCTGGTGATGGTTGGGCTTATCACCTTCCTGCTGATCCACATCACGCCGGGTGACCCGGCAGCAGTTGTCGCGGGGGAAAACGCCTCCCAGGAAGCGATCGAAGCCGCACGCCAGCGGCTTGGCCTCGATCAGCCCTTTCTGGTGCAGTTCTGGCGCTGGCTGGTCGCAGTGCTTCACGGCGATCTCGGCACCTCGTTCACCAGCGGCAAGCGGGTAACCGAACTTATCTTCAATCGGATGCCAATTACCCTGTCGCTGACCGCTGGCGCCACGCTGATCGGGCTGCTGATCGCCGTGCCGCTCGGGGTGTTCGCTGCAACCAAGCGCGGCTCCTGGCTCGACAAATCCACCATCTTCGGCACATCGCTGGGAATTGCCGCGCCGGAATTCTTCATCGGCCTGCTGCTCGTGCTTCTTGTGGCGCTGGAACTCGGCTGGCTGCCGGCAACCGGCTACATCCCGTTCGAAGATGACCCGGTGGAATGGGCAAGGCGGCTTATTTTGCCCTCGATTACACTGGGCCTCGGGGTTGCGGCCGAACTGGCGCGCCAAGTGCGCGGTGCGATGATCGATGTCCTGTCGCGCGACTATATCCAGACGGCACGCGCCAAAGGTCTGTCGAATTATGCGATCGTCATCAAGCACGGGCTGAAAAACGCGGCCATCCCGGTTGTCACCGTTCTGGGTTTGCAAATTCGGCGCCTGCTGGGTGGCACGGTGATTGTCGAGCAGGTCTTCGCGATGAACGGCGTTGGCTCTCTTGCGGTGCGCGCAGTTTTTCTGCGCGACCTGCCCGTGCTGTTGGGCGTCGCGCTGACCACGGCTGTCATTGTGCTGATCGTCAATCTGCTGGTGGACCTGTCATACGGTTACTTTGACCCAAAGGTGCGCGCAGGATGAGCGCCACGACCAATCCAGTTCCGGCCGTCGCGCTGCCGCCGGCCAGCACCTTCCTGCAACGCTATTGTCGGAACCGAACCGCGCTGGTTTCCACCATCATCCTGTTTGTGATCGTAATGATCGCGATCCTCGCACCTTATATCGCCCCGCATGATCCGGCGCGGTCATCGCTGCGCAATATCATGAAGGTGCCCAACGCCGTCTATCTGCTGGGGTCTGACGATCTCGGTCGCGATGTTCTGAGCCGGCTGATGTACGCCTCGCGCCTGTCGCTGGTTGCCAGCGTCCAGGCTGTCGCCATCGCGCTGGTGATCGGCCTGCCGCTGGGATTGGTCGCCGGCTATATTGGCGGCTGGGTCGATACGGTGATTTCTCGGGTCAATGACGCGCTGATGAGCTTTCCGGCGCTGATTCTAGCCGTGGTGATCGTCGGGCTGATCGGACCGAGCCTGAACAATGCGATGACGGCGATCGGGTTGGTGTATGCACCGCGTATTATGCGGGTGGTGCGGGGCAGCACGTTGAGCGTGCGTGAGGAAGTCTATATCCGTGCGGCCCAGGCGCTGGGATGCAGCGATGCCCGCATCATCGCGCTGCACATATTGCCCAATGTGACCGGACCGCTGGTTGTGCAGGCGACCGTGCTAATGGGACAAGCTTTGCTGGCCGAAGCAGGTCTCAGCTTCCTTGGCCTCGGGGTCCAACCTCCCGAAGCCAGTTGGGGCGCCATGCTCGGCACCGCATTCCCTTATATGGCGCAATCGCCGACGCCCACCATCGCCGCCGGCTTGGTCATCTCCGTCACGGTGCTGTGTTTCAATTTGATCGGTGACGGCATTCGCGACTCCGTCGGGCGGATGCGCCGGGCGGGAGATTGAGCATGGCCGATCAACAGGACAAGTTGTTGGAAATCCGCGATCTAACGGTGCAGTACCCTTCGGCGCATGGCTGGCTGACGGTTGTCGATCGCGTGTCGGTCAGTGTTGGACGCAACGACATCGTGTGCATCGTTGGCGAGTCCGGCTCCGGCAAAAGCGTTACCACCCAGGCCGCTGTTGGCTTGGTGCAGGCCAAGGGTGGGCGGATCGCATCCGGCAGCGTGCAGTTCGACGGCCAGGAACTGGTCGGCATGGGCAACCGGCAGCTCAATCGTCTTCGCGGCAATGATATCGGGTTCATCTTCCAGGAACCGATGTCGAGCCTGAACCCGGCCTACACGGTTGGCGAGCAGATCGCCGAAGTCGTGCGCCGGCACCGCGGTGCGTCGCGCACGGATGCGTGGCAACGTGCGGTGCAGATGCTGGATCGGGTGCATATCGCGTCTGCTGCGTCGCGCGCGCATGACTATCCACACCAGTTTTCCGGCGGCATGCGCCAGCGCGTGATGATCGCAATGTCGATCGCCTGTGACCCGAAATTACTGATTGCTGACGAGCCGACCACGGCACTCGATGTCACAATCCAGGCGCGCATTCTGGATCTGTTGAAAGAAGTGCAGCGGGATTCCGGGATGTCGGTTCTGTTCATCACCCATGATCTGGGCGTGGTGGCCGAAATCGCGCGCAGTGTGGTGGTGATGTACGGCGCCCAGGTGGTGGAAGCAGCGCCGGTCGATGAATTATTCGCCTCCCCCCGGCACCCGTACACCGCCGGGCTGCTCGGCGCGATGCCGCAAGTGGCGCTGGCCAAGGGCGTCGATCCAATTTCCATCCCTGGCACGGTCGCGCAGGCGCATGATTGGCCTGCCGGATGTCGCTTTAATCCGCGCTGCATCTATCGTCAGGACGGCCCCTGCACGACGGCCCCAGTGCCATTATCCACTGACGATCATGGTATGGTGCGATGCGCGCTGGCAGCGTCGCTGCGGCCGACGCTGCGTGAGATGGTGGTGGCATGATGACACCGTGTCTGTCGGTCAAGAACCTCAACGTCGTCTATGACGTTGGCGGTAAGAAGCTGCACGCGGCCAAGGATGTCTCGTTGGAGATCGCGGCTGGGGAAACGCTCGGGCTGGTGGGCGAGTCCGGGAGTGGCAAGTCCACCGCTGGCCTGGCGATCCTGCGATTGATCGAGCCCGCATCCGGCGAGGTTCGGCTGGGTGACACCGATGTGACCGCCGCCGATCGCCGCGCGCTGCGCGCAATGCGCAAGCGCATGCAGATGGTGTTTCAGGACCCGTATTCGTCGTTGAACCCGTCGATGACAATCGAACAATTACTGTCCGAACCCTTGGTCATCCACGCCAACATGCCCAAGACGGAACGTCAGGACCGCGTTGCACGGATGCTCGAGTCTGTGGGGTTACATGCCGGGTACGCGGCCCGCTACCCGCACGAATTCTCTGGCGGGCAACGCCAGCGGATTGCGATTGCCCGGGCGATGATGCTGCATCCGGAGCTGATTGTGCTGGATGAACCGGTCAGCGCGCTTGACGTATCGACGCAAAGTCAGATCATGAATTTGCTGCGCAAGATCCAGGAGGGATCGGGAACAGCCTTCCTGCTGGTTGCGCATGATCTGTCCGTGGTGCGGCTCATGAGCCCGCGTGTCGCGGTGATGTATCTTGGCGAGATCGTGGAAACCGGGCCAAGTGCCAGGGTATATGACGCGCCCCGCCATCCTTATAGCGCGGCGCTGATCTCCGCGGTGCCTTTCCCTGATCCAAAGCGGAATCGCGAGGCGAGGCGGATTATTCTCGGTGGCGACCTCC
>JACMOQ010000392.1 GCA_014377905.1 Acetobacteraceae bacterium
CACCGTAGCACTGCCCCGCGCCAACGGCTTCGGCTGGCTCGGGGCCGGTGCCCAGGCGGTCAGCATCGCTAGCCGCAAGGTTGCTCGCGTCCTGCCATCGGCTATACGCAAACCCGCCAGCGCCCGCGGAAACAGCTCGCGCGGCGGGATGGCCCGATCGCGCAGGCACACCGCGTTGGTCTCGCCGCCCGCGCGCAGATCGCGCAGTAGCGCCAAAGGATCGGCATAGAGCAGCCCAATTTCATCCAGATCGGCGACCGGGAGCGCAAACCCGGCACGTTGCAGCAACGCCGCGCAATCCGGCAGATCGGGGAAGGGCGATATGCGCGGGGCCGCCCCCCCGGTCAGCTCCGCCTCGGCTTCGGTCAGTGCCGTACGCAACTCGGCCAGCGTGCCCAGCGCCGGAATGCTGGCGAGAAACAACCCATCCGGCTTCAACGCGCGCCGCAGTTGGATTAACGCGCCGGGCAGATCATTGATCCAGTGCAGCGACAGGTTGGCAACGATCAGATCGAAACTCCCCGCCGCAAACGGCAGGAACTCCTCATCCGCCGCCACACCCCCAGGCTGCAGCGCCGCCATCGCCGGCGACAGGTCGCAACTCACCACTCGCATTCCACGCGCCGCCAGCAAGGGCGCCACCAAGCCACGCCCGCCAACATCTAGCGCCACGTCAAATTTGCGAGTCACATCATCCAGCCGATCCAGCAACCGGTCAGCAACTCCGCTTAATACATCACCGACCTGCCCGACGGACGCCGCCGCGCGGTCGCGGTGGCGACGTACGGCAACCCGGTCAAATATCTGCATTCCATCTGCCATGGCGCAGATGTGCGCTGCCCGACCGCATCTGCCAAGCCTGTTTGCCCCCCGACCGTCGCATCTCTATTGTATGTTCATACGCTTATCCAAGGACCACGCCATGAACCGCATTGACGCCCCCACCCTGCGCGGCTGGATTGGAGACGGGCAGGAACTCGCGCTGCTCGACGCGCGCGAGGAAGGCGAGTTCGGCGCCTCGCATCTATTCTGGGCAGTGCCATGCCCGTTATCGCGTGCCGAAACCCGGGCGCGCGCGTTGCTGCCTAATCTCACCACCCGTATTGCGATCACTGATGACGGGCGCGGCGTGGCCGAAAAGCTTGGCACCTATCTCGAGTCCATCGGCGCCAGCAATGTCAGCATCTTAGACGGCGGCACCAAGGCGTGGAAGGCGGCTGGCTATGTGCTGTTCTCCGGCGTCAACGTGCCGTCGAAAGCGTTCGGCGAGTGGATCGAGCATCATTTCGGCACTGAGAGCGTCGATGCGCCGGAGCTGAAATCCTGGCTCGACGATGGCCGCGACATGGTAGTGCTCGATAGCCGCACCGTCGAGGAATACCGTCGCATGTCGATACCATCGGGGTTGAGCGTGCCGGGCGGCGAACTCGCTTACCGGATTGGCGATCTGGTGCCGAACCCGGATACGCTCATCGTGGTTAACTGCGCCGGCCGTACGCGGTCCATTCTCGGCGCCGAAAGCCTGCGCCAAGCCGGGGTGCCCAACAAGGTGTTGGCGCTCCGCAACGGCACGATGGGGTGGGAACTCGCCGGCCTCACCTGCGATCGCGGTCAGCCGGCTGAATTCGCGCCCGGCCAGCCGGCAAGCCTGGACCTCGCCCGCCAGCGCGCCGGGGCCTTCGCCGAGCGCAGCCAGGTCCAGGAAATTGACGTCGCCACCCTGGCCGCACACCAGGCTGACCCCAGCCGCACCACCTACGTGCTTGATGTTCGCGACCCGGTCGAATTCGCTGCCGGCAGCCGCGCCGACGCAGTGTCCGCGCCCGGCGGGCAGTTGGTGCAAGCCACCGACACGTGGATTGGGGTGCGTGGCGCCCGCGTCGTGCTGGTCGATGATGACGGCGTGCGTGCAAGGATGAGCGCCGCCTGGCTCCGCCAAATGGGCCATGCCGACGTCATGGTGCTGCGTGATGGGCTTGCCGGGGCGACCGCCGGGAAGATCATCGCGATAACCGAGCTCGCGGCGCCGGTGCCGACAATTTCGGTCGCGGGGCTCGCTGGTTTGAAATGCGTTGTAGTCGATCTCGCTCGCAGCATCGACTATCGCGACGGGCATATTCCCGGCGCAGTCTGGGGTATTCGCACCAGACTCGCCGATTTGCGCCTTGGCCGGGCGCCCCTGGCGGTGATCACGTCATCCGACGGGGTGGCGGCGCGGCTTGCGGTCGCCGAGCTTCAGGCCAGGACACACATGCCGGTCGTGGCACTAGAAGGCGGCACCGCGGCGTGGCGGGCGGCCGGGCTACCGATCGCCGCCGACCGCAATGTGCCGCCAGATCACGCTTGCGTCGATTTCTACCTGCGCCCCTATGATCGCAATTCTGGGGTCGAAGACGCGATGAAGGCGTATCTGTCATGGGAAATTGATCTGGTACACGAAATCGAACGCGACGGTACTGTCAAGTTCGGAGTGTAGCGTTATGCTTTCGCATTTATCGATCGCCCAAAAGAAGCCGTTTGAACGAACGATGGGCTAGATGCGCCGTCGTGCCACCAGCTTCACCCGTCACGCGGCACAGATGGTTCTAGACCTGCTGCTGCCGCCGCAATGCCTGACCTGCGATGCCGCAGTCGAGGCACAAGGCCAGTTCTGCGCCAAATGCTTCAAGGCGACGAGTTTTATTTCCACCCCGTGCTGCGTGTCGTGCGGCTTGGCATTCACCTATTTCGGGCAGGCCGGACCGGACCAGATTTGCCTGACCTGCACCGGCAATCCGCCTCCCTGGGGGGAGGCGCGGGCTGCGATGAGCTATAACGATCAGGCCAAGAAAATCCTTTTGCCGTTCAAGCACGCCGATCGCCAGGAACACGCATCCCCGCTCGCCGCGATGATGGCCCGCGCCGAGATTATCGTGCCAGTG
>JACMOQ010000393.1 GCA_014377905.1 Acetobacteraceae bacterium
AAATAACTGCGCCGCGACCAACGAGTCCCCCCGCCATTGGGGGGCCACCCGCCGCCAGCGCGCCCGCGGCCGCCGCACCGCCGAAGCCGCCGCCGATCACCACAATGCGGGCTGGACCTGCCCCGCGTGCCACAAAAGGCGCGGCAAGCCCCGCCGCGAGAACATTTCGTCGACGGATCAAGCGTGCGACAGATCGGCGTAGCGCAGCGGAAGCGTGCGCACCCGCTTGCCAGTGGCGGCGTATATCGCATTGAGCACGGCAGGCGCTGCCACCGAAATCGTCGGCTCCCCCACCCCGCCCCAGAAACCGCCCGACGGCACCAGCACGGTTTCAACCTTGGGCATGTCTTCCATCCGCATCACCGGATAGCTATCGAAATTACCCTCCGCGACACGCCCGTTTTCAATGGTAATTTCGCTGAACAATGCGGCGCCAAGGCCGAACGCAAAGGAGCCTTCAACCTGGGCTGCCACCTGATCTGGGTTCACCACATTGCCGCAATCGATCGCGGCGACGATGCGATGGACCTTCAATTCGCCCTTTTTGGACACTGAAACCTCAGCCACCGCCGCCGAGTAGCTGCCATACCCGGCATTCTGGCAAATGCCGCGGAACACGCCCGCCGGCAACGGTTTGCCCCAACCGGCCTTGTCGGCGGCCGCGTTCAGCACGTCGAGATGAATTTTGCTGTTGGCCAGCAGCTTCTGGCGAAAGGCGAGCGGATTGACGCCGGCGGCGTACGCCAGTTCGTCAATAAAACATTCCATGTAGACGGCGTTCTGGTTGGTGTTCACCCCGCGCCAGGTGCCGACCGGTACATGGGTGTTGCGCATCGCCTGGTCGATCAGCAGGTTGGGGATGGACTGGTAGCCGAATTCTTCTTTCGACCAGCTTTGGAACATCCGCGGGTCGGAGCCGTTCACCAGAGTTGCCGGGGCCGCGAAAGCGGCGATCGACTGGCCAGATACGCGGGCGTGCAGTGCCACCACATCGCCCTTGGCATCCAATCCCGCCCGCAGCCGCGCCATGGTTACCGGGCGGTAGAAGCCGTGCTGCATATCTTCTTCGCGGGACCAGATCAGCTTAATCGGCACGCCGGGTACTTGCTTGGCAATCCGCACCGCCTGCCCGACCATGTCCTGCCGGCCGCGCCGGCCGAAGCCACCGCCGACGATGTGCTTGTGGACCTTGACGGCGGCAAGCGGCAGATCGGCGGCCTCGGCGGCGGCGGCAAGCGCGCTGTCGCCATTCTGGGTGCCAATCCAGATTTCGATGGCGCCGGGATCGTATTTGGCGGTGCAATTCATCGGTTCCATGGCCGCGTGGCTGAGGAAGGGCGAGGCGTAATCGGCTTCGACCTGCTTGGCCGCACCCGTAAATGCTGCCTCGAAATTGCCCGCCTTCAATCCTGTGCCGGTGGCGGGGGCACCAAGTCCGGTGCTGAGGAAGCCCGCGATATCGGCGCTGCTGACATTGCCATTGCCGCCATCGTCCCACTGGATCGGCAGGCGGGCGAGGGCAGATTTGGCTTGGTAGAACTTGTCGGCAATCACCGCCACGCTGGAATCATCCACCTTCACCACATGGCGCACGCCCGGCATGGTCTTGATCTTGGCGGCATTGAAGCTCTTTAAGGTGCCGCCAAATACCGGGCACTGCGCGATCGCTGCATTCAGCATGCCGGGCAGCTTCACGTCGATGGCAAAGACCAGGCTGCCATCGAGCTTTTCCACCGTGTCGAGCCGCTTGACCGACTTGCCGGCGATTTTCCAAGTCTTGATGTCCTTGACCGCGACATTAGCTGGCACCGGCAGCTTCGCTGCGTCGGCCGCGACCTCGCCATAACGGAGGGTTTTGCCGGATATGTGGGTGATGACGCTGTCGGCGGCGCTGCAGTCGCCGACCGGTGCATTCCACCGTGAAGCTGCTGCCTGCACCAGCATGGCGCGTGCCGCCGCGCCGCCTTGGCGGATATAGACAACCGAGCCGCGAATGCCCTGGCTGCCGCCGGTTGCCATCGACCCCCAGGCTTGTTTCGCCGCCAGATTGGCTTCCGGGGTGATGAATTCGTATTTCACCTTTGCCCAGGCACCATCGAGTTCTTCGCAGACCAATTGTGCGAGGCCGGTCAGCGTCCCCTGCCCCATTTCAGTGCGTGCAATGCGCACAACGATGGTGTCATCGGGGTGAATTACCACCCAGATGCCGACGTCTGACGGGCCATCGGCGGCGGTGGCGCGCAGTCCAAGGGCCATTCCGCCGGCGGCGGCTGATACGGTCAAGAAATGACGTCGGTTCAGTCGCATCGTAGCCTCCGGGGAGTAAGCAGTCCTTTTTGTGAACAAAACGGACCAAAAAATTTTTAAAACCTTCAGCTCTGAGCCTTCACGCCGGCTTGAGGTCGGCGTACCGCAACGGCAGGGTCCTTACCCGCTTGCCAGTCGCTGCAAAGATCGCGTTGAGCACCGCGGGGGCTGCCACTGCGATGGTTGGTTCGCCCACCCCGCCCCAGAAGCCGCCCGATGGCACAATCACGGTTTCGACCTTGGGCATGTCCTCCATCCGCAGCACCGGGTAACTATCGAAATTGCTTTCGGCGATGCGCCCGTTTTCGATGGTGATTTCGCTATAGAGGGCCGCGCTGAGGCCATAGGCGAACGAGCCTTCGACCTGGGCCTTGATCTGATCGGGGTTGACCGCATAGCCCGGATCGGTTGCGGCAGCGATGCGGTGGATTTTCAAGACGCCGTCCTTGGATACTGAAACCTCGGCGGCGGCGGCGGTGTAGGCGCCGAAGCCGACATTCTGGCACAGGCCGCGGAACACACCGGGTGGGGCGGGTTTGTCCCAACCGATTTGGGCCGCCGCCGCGTTCAACACCGCCAGTTGCTTGGGCGCGCGGGCGAGCAGCTTGCGACGGAATTCCAGCGGGTCCTTACCGGCGGCATGGGCAATTTCGTCGATGAAACATTCCATGTAGACGGCGTTCTGGTTGGTGTTCACCCCGCGCCAGAACCCGACCGGGACATGGGTGTTGCGCATGGCGTAATCGATCAGCAGGTTCGGGATCGCATTATAGCCGAACTCGGCCGTGGTCCAACCCTGGAAGGTTACCGGATCGGCGCCGTCCTTGACCCCGTTCGGGAACAGATAGGCGAAGATCGACTGGCCCGATACGCGGGCATGCAGCGCCACCAAATCGCCATTGGCGTCGAGGCCCGCGCGCATCCGCGCCATTGAAACCGGCCGGTTGAAGCCGTGGCGCATATCTTCTTCGCGCGACCAGATCAGCTTGACCGGCACGCCCGGCACCTGCTTGGCGATCTGCACCGCCTGGCGCACCACATCCTGCTGGCCCTTACGGCCAAAGCCGCCCCCAAGATGGTGTTTGTGGACTTTGACCGCCGCCAGCGGCAGCCCGCAGGCTTCGGAGGCCGCCGCAAGCGCCGCATCGCCATTTTGGGTGCCGACCCAGATTTCGATGCTGTCGGCGGTGAACATCGCGGTGCAGTTCATCGGCTCGAGCGCTGCGTGATTAAGGAACGGCGTTGCGTAGTCGGCCTCGATCTTCTTGGCGGCGCCGGCGAAGGCTGCCTCGAAATCGCCGATTTTCTGTCCGGTGCCCAGGCCATCGGTGGCCGACAGGCCGGTTTTCAACAGCTCGGCGATATCGGCGCTATTGACGTTGCTGTTCGCGCCTTCGTCCCAGCGGATCGGCAGACGGGCGAGCGCGGTCTTCGCTTGGTAGAATTTATCGGCGACCACGGCCACCGCATCGTCGCCGACTGCGACCACATGGCGGACCCCGGCCATCGACTTGATCTTGCTGCCATCGAAGCTTTTCAGCTTCCCGCCCGGCACCGGGCAGGCCATGATGGCGGCGTTGAGCATCCCTGGCACGGCAACATCGATGGCGAACACCAGGCTGCCGTTGAGCTTTTCAACCGTGTCGAGCCGCTTGACGCCTTTGCCGATGATCTTCCAGGCTTTCGGGTCTTTGACCGGGACCTCCGCGGGCACTGGCAGTTTCGATGCCGCGTCGGCAACCTCGCCATAGCGCAGGGTTTTGCCGGAGGAATGGGTGATGACGCTGTCGGACGCGCTGCATTCGGCAACCGGAACATTCCACTGGGTGGCGGCAGCCTGGATCAGCATGGCGCGGGCGGCGGCACCGCCCTTGCGGACATAGACAACCGAGCCGCGAATGCCCTGGCTGCCGCCGGTCGACATCGGGCCCCAAGCGCGCTTGGACGCCAGATTGGCTTCTGGTGTGACGTATTCGGCTTTTACCTTGGCCCAGTTGCCATCAAGCTCATCACAGACAAGTTGGGCGAGACCGGTCAAAGTGCCCTGCCCCATTTCCGATCGCGCGATGCGGACAGTGATGGTGTCATCCGGGGCAATGGTCAGCCAGATGCCGATTTCGGGCGCAATGTCCGCAGCGCTTGCGGCGGGAGGCACGGTGATTCCGATCGCAAGGCCACCAGCGGCGGCGGTGGCGACGGTCAGGAATTGGCGACGTGCGATATGCATCTGCGTTCCCCCGTTATGCCGCGCCGGCTTTGCCAGCATTGCCGGCGGCGGCATGGATTGCCGCCTTGATGCGCGGATAGGTGCCGCAGCGGCAAATATTGCTCATCGCCGCATCGATGTCGGCGTCGGACGGCTTAGGATTCTGCTTCAGCAACGACACCGCCGCCATGATCTGGCCCGACTGGCAGTAGCCGCATTGCGGGACTTCAAGCTCGAGCCACGCCTTCTGCACCGGATGGGCAACGGTCGGCGACAGACCTTCGATCGTGGTGATCTTGGCATTGCCGACCTGGCCGAGCGGCAGCATGCAGGACCGCGTGACCTGGCCATCGATGTGGATCGAACAGGCGCCGCACTGGGCGATGCCGCAACCGAACTTGGTACCGGTCATGCCGAGCCATTCGCGCAACACCCACAGCACCGGGGTATCGGGCGGGGCATCGACGTCGTGCATGGTGCCGTTGACGCTGATTTTGACCATAATAATCCCCGTTATTCCCGGTTTCACATAGCGGACAAGTCTAGTCCTGTATGACTCACAGTGCCAGGATGGGGGCAATCGTCAAGCCATAATTTGCTTACATACGCGCCATAATCTAGTGGTTGGAGCATGAAACAGGCGAATGTGATCGTCATTGGCGCGGGCGTGGCAGGGCTTGCGGCGGCGGCCACGTTGCGCGCGACGGGGCGGACAGTATTGGTGCTGGAATCGTCCAATCGCGTCGGCGGGCGGGCCTGGACAGTTCCGATCGCAGGCAGGCCGTTCGATCTCGGCGCGACCTGGCTGCACGATGCCGAGCGCAATCCGCTGGCGCAGATCGCGCGGGACCATGGCGCGGCGCTGGTGGATGCCGATGCGGTGCGCGCCCGGCGCCTGCTGGTGGATGGCCGGCCTGCGACACCTGCCGACCACGCTGCCTACGCATCTGCCGCCGACCGGTTTGAAAAATTGGCACTGGCCGCAGCCGTTGCTGGCGACCCCGCCCTTGCCGATGCTGTGGCGCCGATGGCAGACGATCCGTGGCTCGCCACTGTCGAAACCTGGGAGGCGGCGCAGATCGCCGCGGCGGATGCGCGGGATTTTTCAGTGCGGGATTGGCGCGATAACGCTCTGGATGGCGCCAATCTCTGGCTGGTGGAGGGCATCGGTGGGTTCTGTGGCCGGGTGCTGGCGCCGATGGCGGGCGAGATCCGCTACAATACGGCAGTGACAGGGGTTAATTGGGGGGGCGGCGTGACCGTCAGCACCAGCACCGGCGAATTCGCTGCCGCATCCTGCATTGTTACGGTTTCAACCGGCGTGCTGGGGGCCGGCGCGATCCGGTTTGATCCGATGCTGCCCGCGGCCATAACCGACGCGATCGCTGGATTGCCAATGGGTTTGCTCACCAAGGTGGCGGTTGAGGGCAACTGGCCTGATCGGCTTGGCATTGCGCCCGGCACCTCGCTCCGCCAGCGCGTTACCGCCCGTTTCGCGCCCGCCATGTCGTTTCACTGTTGGCCCAACGGGCACGATTATATCGCGGGCTTTGTCGGCGGGCCGACAGCGTGGGCGCTGGCCCGCGCGGGCGAGGATGCAACCCGCGATTTCGTTCGGGCGCGCTTTGCGGAAATGCTTGGGCCAGACGCTGCTGGTAATATCACCCGCATTACCGTGTCGGGCTGGGGCAGTGATCAACTGCATCGCGGCGCCTATTGCTATGCGCGGCCAGGGCGGGCCGGCGCGCGGGCAGCGTTGGGCGCGCCGTTGGGGGGTGGGCGGTTGATTTTCGCCGGCGAAGCAACGCGGACGGATGGGTTGGCCGGGACAGTTGGGGGGGCGTGGCTCGCGGGGGTGGAGGCGGCGGGGCTGGCGGCGTGAGCCGCGCGACCCGCCTTCTTGATCTGTTACAGGCGCTGCGGCGGCATCGGCACCCGGTGACAGCGGCAACGCTTGCGGGAGAGTTGGCAGTTTCGGTGCGCACGATTTATCGCGACATCGCATCCTTGCAGGCGCAGGGCGCAACTATCGCCGGCGAGGCCGGGATTGGCTACGTGCTGCAACCCGGCCTGCTGCTGCCGCCGCTGATGTTCTCGGCTGATGAGATTGACGCCGTGCTGCTGGGCCTGCGCCTGGTGGCCGATCGCGCCGATCCGGGGCTGGCGCTGGCGGCCGACAACGCCGCCGCCAAAATCACCGCGGTGCTGCCGGCCGATCGGCGCGATGCGGCTGAGACAAATGTGCTGATGGCGGGCCCGGCCGCGCCGGTCAGCGACCAGATCGATATCGGACCATTGCGCGAGGCGATCCGGGCCGAACGAAAGATTGATCTGTCCTATCGGGACGGCGACGGTGCGGCGAGCGAGCGGGTGGTGTGGCCGATTGCGCTGTCGATGTTCAACACGGTGCGGGTGCTGATCGGCTGGTGCGAATTGCGCCAGGATTTTCGCCATTTCCGCACCGATCGGATTGCGGTGGTTATGGTCGGCACCGCCCCCATCCCACGCCGGCGGGCGGTGTTGCTGCGCGAATGGCGGGGCCAGCTTGCCGCGACTACTGACAGGTTCTGACAGTCGGGCCGGCTAAACCGTGTGCACCCCAAGCAAAGGTGTGCGCCATGACCAAGACCTACCGTCACGAAACCATCATCAACCTACCGCGCGAAGCCGTGTTCGCGGTGCTGACTGACATCGCCAACTGGCCGAAATGGGACCTCGATCTGGTTGCCACCGCGCATGACGGCGCGGTTTTGCGCGCCGGCAGCCGGTTCAACATCACGCCGAAAGGCACCAAACCGGTCGCCATGACCGTCGAGGCAATTGAAAGCCCGGCGCTGTTCATCGACCGTGCCGAACTGCCGCTGGGCTGCATTCGCGGGGTGCATCGGCTGGAAGCAGTGCCAGGAGGCACGCGGCTGATCCACGAGGTCAGCACTAGCGGGGCGCTGGCCTGGCTGTGGGACAGGATCATTACGCGCTGCATTGGCGCGGGACTGGCCGAACAGGCGGCGCGGCTGGCGGCTTACGGGATCGGGATATCGTCGGCGTCGAAGTCCGGCCCGCCATAACCGGCCGCAACCGGCAGACGCAGGATGCGGCGGCCCTTAATCTTAAGCATCTCGGGGCAGACGGTGACGATGTGCGACGCGGCGGCACGCGCCATGGCGGCCGCGACGGTGGTGTCCTGCGCCAACTGGCCGAGATTAAGCCTTGTGGCGAAAACCACGGTGAAGCGCCTGCTTAGGCCGCCCGCAAGCGCATCGGCGGGGGAAATCCAAATGGTGTGGACGGTTTCGTGGCCATCGCCCTGGGGTTTCTGGTCGGTTGGCATCGGCGCGAGGAAGAAATGGGTGTCGTAACGCTTGGGGCGGCCTTCGGGGGTGATCCAGTGGGAAAACCGCACCATTGCGTCGGTGGCGAGTTCGATTTCGCCGGAGGTTGCGAGGTCGGTGAAGTCCGGCGCGCGGCCGATGCGGGCGGCAATGCGGGTTTCGAGGGCTTCGACGGCCGTCACCAGCTCGGTTTGGGCGGCGAGTGGCGGGACGGGGATGGCGAACGTACGGTAGAAATCTTCCGGTACGCGGCGGTGGCCGCTGGAACCCGTCATCTGCTTTTCGGCTGCTTCGCGGACGGTGGCGCGGTTCAGGAGCAGGTA
>JACMOQ010000394.1 GCA_014377905.1 Acetobacteraceae bacterium
CACCTTGATGGACGATGCCACGACCAAGCAATTTTTCCAGCCGGTCGCGGTCGCAACGTTCGGCTGGGATTGCCCAGGGCTGCTTCAGGCGGGTGCCAAGTCCAGCCTCGGCTTCCTCGGTCAGCAGCAGCCGGCGCAGTCGCCGGGCCGGGTTGGCGAGGGCAGCCGCAACCGAATGGGTGCCGAACAGCCAGAGCGCGCCGCGCGGGGTATCTTCGTCGCGGGTTTCCGGGTCCTGCTGCGGGCGCGGCTCCCGGACCGGGCGCGGGGTGTAAACGCGCTTGGGGCCGCGCGGGGCTTCCTGCCGCGGTGCCTCGGGGCGTGGGGCGAGCGCGAGCGTGTTGGCAGATGGGCGTGCATCCGACCGATCTGGTTTGGAGCGATCGGAATAGGGCCGGTCCGATTTCGCGCGCTCAGAATACGGTCGATCCGATTTGGGACGTGCAGAATACGGCCGATCGCCGCGCGGCCGTTCGTTTTGCGGACGGTCGGTCGACGGGCGGTCACCTTGCGGGCGGTCGGCTTGCGGTCGATCTCCTTGCGGGCGATCTCCCTGGGGGCGGGGACCAGTTGGGCGCGGGCCAGATGGGCGCGGACCAAAGCTGCGTGCGCCATCACGGCCGGACCCGCCGGCGCCATAAGATGTTTTTTTCGGACCCGAGGGGCCGGCGCCACCCGGCGGACGGCCGCCGGAATAGGATTTACGAGGTGGTTTCATGCCGCCTCCTATAGCTTCAAGTGTGGCTTGCGACAAACGCCCGCTGCATCGGCGTTGACACAAGGGGGGCGGAGGCGATACCCAGCGCGTTCTGATCCCGATCAGCGATGATCGCGGAACAGAATTTTGGCCGGAAGGGTGCCCGAGTGGCTAAAGGGGGCGGACTGTAAATCCGCTGGCTCACGCCTACGTTGGTTCGAATCCAACCCCTTCCACCAAAGCCTAGTGGTACGCGGGTGTAGCTCAATGGTAGAGTTCTAGCCTTCCAAGCTAGCCACGAGGGTTCGATTCCCTCCACCCGCTCCATGCCTCCCCCTTGACATTTCCCCCGTCTCGCCGTTTTTAAGTGTCTCTCGGTCGCGGGCGCCTTTGCCCGTGCGGGATGCTGTACGCGGATCGGATCGCTAGGGGTGTAGCTCAATTGGCTAGAGCGTCGGTCTCCAAAACCGAAGGCTGGGGGTTCGAGACCCTCCACCCCTGCCAACCGAGCGGCGGCAGAAACGTAGGGGAATGACCGGCGTGGCAGCGGTTTGGACTAATCCGGTGAAATTCCTGCGCGATGTGCGCCTGGAAGCCACCAAGGTAACCTGGCCGTCCCGCAAGGAAACACTCGTGACCACCGGATTGGTGTTTGCGTTGTCCACCTTAGCGGCGATATTTTTTTTCGTGGCCGATCAGGTCATCGGGCTGGCGATCCGCGCGATTTTCGGCTTTGGTTTTTAGGATCAGGTGATGGCCAAGCGTTGGTACGTGGTGCATGTTTATTCTGGGTTCGAGAAAAAGATCGCCCAGCAGATCAAGGAACAGGCCGCCCAGAAGGGTCTGGCCGATCAAATTGACGAGGTGTTGGTCCCGCTTGAGGAAGTGGTCGAGCTGCGCCGCGGCCAGAAGATCAACGCCGAGCGCAAGTTTTTCCCCGGTTACGTGCTGGTGAAGATGGAATTGACCGACGATGCCTGGCATCTGGTCAAGGACACTCCCAAGGTCACCGGCTTTCTCGGCAGCAAAACCCGCCCGACGCCGATCCCCGATAGCGAGGCCGAACGCATCCTGAAGCAGTCGGCCGAAGGTGTGGAACGCAAGCGGCCCGCAATTTTGTACGAAGTGGGCGAACAGGTGCGCGTCGCCGATGGTCCGTTCACCAGCTTCAATGGCACGGTCGAAGAAGTCGACGAGGAAAAAGGCCGGGTCAAGGTCAGCGTCTCGATCTTTGGGCGTTCGACGCCGGTCGAGCTCGAATACGGGCAGGTCGAAAAGCTTTAGACGCGGCCACGACCGCGCTGCCTCCCAAATAACGAAAACCAGCAGCCCCTGCGTGGCAGCCACGCGGGGGCTGCATGTGTTTTGGGGGTGCCTCCTTAAGATAACGCTGCTTATGATCGGCTCCATGCCCGATCAGCCCGATCTCCTATTTTTGTTGCACGACCTTGCCCGGCATTTGCGCCTGGACGCAGATCGCCGTGCCGCTGCCCATGGCATGACCCGCGCCCAATGGGTCAGTTTAATGTGGATCGAACGACAGCCCGGCCTGTCGCAAAAAGAACTTGCCGAACTGCTGGAGGTTGAACCGATTACCGCCGCACGGCTGATCGACAAGCTCGAACACCACGGCCTGGTTGAACGCCGCGACGATCCGCATGACCGGCGCATCTGGCGCTTGCATTTGCGCGACAAGGCATTGCCGGTCCTTAAAGAACTGGGCACCGAACGTGCGGCGATGCTGCGGACTATTTCCGCCGGGGTACCCCCCGAACGCCTGCACGACATCAACACCGATCTGTCCCGGATGAAGGCGCGCGTCGTCGCCGAATTGCGCGGCAGGTCAAACGAACGGGACGTCGCCTGACATGTCACAATCCGCCACCACCGCCCCGCCGGCCATGCCGCCACGGACTTTGACCGTTGCCGGACGCAAGATGATGCGTGCTGTGCTGATGCTCGGCGGGATCGCCATCGTCGCCGTGGCATCCTTCGCCTATTGGCTGCATGGCGGGCGCTATGTGTCGATCGACAACGCTTATGTCCGCGCCGCCAAGCTTGCGGTTGCGACCGATATTTCCGGCATTGTGGCCGAGGTCATCGTCAAGGAAGGCCAACGGGTCAAGAAAGGTGACGTGCTGTTCCGTCTGGAACGCCGCCATTTCGAAATCGCGGTCGCCGGCGCCCGCGCCAACCTCGCCCAGACAGTCCTGGTCGGGGAGGCAATGAAGCGCGACTATCAGCGCATGCTGCGCGACAGTGATGCCCGCGCCGCACAATTGCAGGCCGATCAGGCGAGTTTCGAACGCTACGCCAATCTGGTGAAGGGCGGCGGCGTTACCCGCGCCGATTACGACGATGCCCGCTTCAAGCTGGCCGCCAACAAGTCGATGCTGGAAAGCCTGGGCGAACAGGCGATGGTCCAGCTTGCCAAGCTTGGCGGCAACGCGGCCATGCCGGTCGAACAGATGCCGATGGTGATGCAGGCCCAGGCCCAGCTTGATGAAACCTTGCGCCAGTTGGACCATACCGTGGTGCGCGCGCCGTTTGATGCGATTGTTACCCAGGTCGATGCGTTGCAGCCCGGCCAGTATCTCGCCGCAGCCACGGCCGCCTTTGGAATAATCTCGACCGAGCGGCTGTGGGTCGAAGCCAGCCCCAAGGAAACCGACATTACCCACGTAAAAGTCGGCGACACGGTGGAAATGACCGTCGATACC
>JACMOQ010000395.1 GCA_014377905.1 Acetobacteraceae bacterium
CAGTCGCGCAACGCCTTGCCCGCAAGCGCGGTCACCGCAAGGTCACCATATGCAATGGTGCCCGATGTCGGCGTCTGCAACCCGTTGATCATCCGTAGCAAGGTGGACTTGCCAGCGCCGGGCCGGCCAATAATCCCCACCATCTGGCCCGGCGGCACCTCGGTCGAGACATTATCGACCGCGAGCTTCTGCCCAAAGCGGCAGCTCAGGGCGCGGATTTGCAGGGTTTGTCCGGTCATGGCCCATGTTGCCCGGCCCGCCGCCTGTGGGCAAGCGCGGGCGGGTCGGGCTAGACTATCGTGCCACAACAACAGGAGACCCTTGGGATGATCGTCGATCTGCGCATCTATACCTGCAAGCCCAACCGCATGGGCGACTTCGTTAAAATTTATCACGACCTGGCTTGGCCGCTGCAGCAGAAATATCTTGGTAACTGTCTGGGTTGGTACACAACGGTTGAAGGCGAGCTGAACCGGGTTGTGCATATGTGGGGCTATGACAGCCAGGCGGACCGCGAGGCGCGCCGCAAGGCGATGGCGGGCGATCCGGAATGGGGCAAGTATCTGGCCGCCGTGGCTGAAGCTGACATCCTGGTGAATATGGAAAACCGGATTTTGGCACCGACGGCTTTTTCACCGGTAAAATAACCCGCGGCTTTTTATGATTTTGCAGCCGTCGGCTTGGGTCTGTGGATGGACCCAAGCCGATGGCGATCTTGCGCACTGAATAAACCTTGCGATCATGGCTCATGTATGTTATTATTTTTGTCATGAATACATCCGCAATCCCTTTTGGCCTGCCCGACACCGCGCCCGATCTGGCGCGGCGTTTTGCTGCGATCATGGCGGGGCTGGGGGCTTTGATTGCGCGGCGGTTCTTGAAGATGCCGCATTTGACGGGGTTTACCTTGTTGCTGTGGGGCCGGATAAACCGGGCGGTACGGCGGTTGCACCAGGCACTGACACAGACGTCGGCAGACAGGCGGGCGCGGCTAACGCGGTGTGATCGTGCGGGCGGTGTACGGGTGCGGCCGTTGGATCTGCCGCGCGGGCGCGGCTGGATTGTGCGCGAGTTGGGCTGGGAGGCAGCGGCTTTTCTTGGCCAACTGGAAGCATTGCTGCGCGAGGTTGAAACCCGGACCGCGCTGGCAGCAGCGCCAGGCGCGGGACGGGTGTTGCGGCCGATATGCCGGATGCTCGGGGTGCCGCTGTCGGTGACGCCGAAAGTATTGCCCAAGATGGTGGCGACAGACAGCGGTGTGCGGCCATGGCCGCCGGCACCTGGGGCCAGCCCAGCGGATCGTGATCTGTTGACGATCGCGGAGAAAATTTCAACGAGCGGTTAGGCAGCGGGGTGTTTTCTTGCTTTATTTGTTACGATATCATAACTATATCACAGTAACGTCAGGTTTTGGCATGGTTTTCGGCAATACGGTCGCGGTCGTGGTGAAGGATTTTAAGGTGGTGGTATCGCGCGCTTCTGAGACATCTCATGATAGGCCGGACGACTTTGTGATCGGGGGGGTAGATTTACCTATCCATGCGTGCTATCAGCCTCAGATGCGCAAAATCCTGATGGCTTGCAGTTTTGTGACCCTTGCTGCGATGGCGGCCCCTGCTGCGGCGACCGACTTGTGTGGTGGCATGTTGATGCCGGCGGCGCAGTTGAAAACCGTGTCGCGCGGCGTTGGGCATGGCCACAGCGGGCTTGACCTGATGGCGCCCTATGGCTCCCCGATCCGGGCGGCATTGGGTGGCACGGTGATTTTCAGTGGGACCTATTTCGCCTACGGGTCGATGATCGATATCCGCCACGACAACGGCATGGTGACCCGCTACGGGCATTTGTCGAAGTTTGCTCCGGGTATCCGCCCGGGCGCTGCGGTGGAAACGGGCGAGTTGATTGGCCATATCGGCACATCAGGCCGCGCTAGTGGCGCGCATCTGCATTTTGAGGTGCGGGTCGAGGGCAAAACGCTGGACCCGAAGCCGTATCTTGGCCTTGCCGCCTGCCCGTGGGTATCCAGCCCGCCGGGCCGCCCGATCGTCGAAGAAGCTCGCGCGTCAGACAGCGCGCCTATTCGGCGGGATGTCCGACCGAAATAGCGATTTGTTAAACATTTGACGCAAAAATGTGCTCACGCAAGCAACGGTGAGACATATGACCCAGTTATCCTTCGTGCCGGCCCGAAATTTCGCACGGGTCACGCCACCATCACCCTCCCCCCGTCTGCCGGGCCATCTCGCGGTCCCGGTGATTGTGGGGCTGGCCTTGGTGTCGTGGGTTGTGGTTTGGCAACTGGTTGAAGCGGTGGTGATGGTGATTGCGGCGCTGACGTGAACTGCGGAAGGCGACGCGACGATATTGGTCTCGGCTAACGCGGCGCAGCGGCCCGCCGCAAACGGTCATTGATGGCGACCCCAAGACCGTGTTCGGGCAGCACCATCGCGGCGATCCCAGCGAGCCCGACGCTGCGCACCAGTTCATCGAGCGCACGCAGCCCGGCGAACACATTGGCAGCGGCTTCGGTGAGGTCGCCGGCAGCGCTCAGCTGATACACAAAGGTCGCGCCCGGCAAAGGTGGCCCGAACGCCAACAGCGCTTCATCACGCCGCACCGCGCTGGCGTTCAGCCGCAATGGTGCATTGGGGGCGTAGTGGGAGGCGAGCATGCCGGGGGCGCGGATCGCGTCCCCGGGTTCAGACAACGGTCCTATTTCAGCCTCCAAGTCCTCACGGGTGATGCCGCCGGGCCGCAAAAGTGTCGGTGTTGGGCCGCAAAGATCGACGATGGTTGATTCCACGCCCACCGCGCAGGGGCCGCTATCCAGCACCGCGGCGATGCGTCCGTCGAGTTCGGCGAACACATCATCGGCGCTGGTCGGGCTGATATGGCCGGATCGGTTGGCCGAAGGTGCCGCAACCGGGCGGCCCACTGCGGCGAGCAAATCCTGCACGCCGGCGGGCACGCGAACGGCCAGGCTGTCGAGGCCGGCGCCGGCAAGCAGGGCGACCGCGCTGGCGGGGCGACGTGGCAGCACCATGGTCAACGGACCGGGCCAAAAACGGGCGGCGAGGCGGCGCGCCCCGTCATTGGCCACCACATCGGCGAAGGCTGCATCCGCGTTGGGATAATGGCAGATCAACGGGTTGAAATGCGGCCTTCCCTTAGCGGTGAAAATCCGCGCCACGGCATCGGCATTGGTGGCGTCTCCGCCCAGGCCGTAGACGGTTTCGGTGCCGAATGCGACCAATGCTCCCGATTGCAATAGCGCGGCGGCATCGCGCAGGCCGGCGGCATCGTTGCGCAAGCGACGGGTGATCAATCCGCCCAACCTGCCCCCTGGCAGACAAAATGCGGATTTTCGTACCCCGGCTTGCCATAGCTCAACGGGACCATTGCCGGATGCGCCAACACCCGCCCACCGGCAGCTTCCAGCACCGCCTGGGCGGCGGCGGTATCCCATTCCATCGTCCGCCCGAAGCGCGGGTAAAGATCGGCCTGGCCCTGGGCCAGCAGCGAAAATTTCAGCGCCGAGCCCATGTTTTTCACGCCTGCGACAGTGAAATCGGCAAGGTATTTGGCCAAGGTTGCGTCATTGGCATAGGACCGCGACGCAACGACCTCGATCCCCGCAACCGGGCGGGTGCGGGCTTTGATCGCGTGCTGGCCGGCGCCATCGCGGCGCCAGGCACCGACACCGACCAGACCGCCGAATATTGCACCGATCGCCGGCTGGCCGATCACGCCCAACACTGGCTTGCCGTTGCGGATGAGTCCTATGCAGACGGCGAAATCGTCTCGGCCGGCGGAAAATTCTCGGGTACCGTCGATCGGATCGACCAGCCAGAAACACTCCGCCCGCGCTGTGATCCGGCCGGCGGCGACTTCTTCCTCGGCGACCACGGGGATGTCAGGCGTTGCTTGGCGCAATCCGGCTGCGATCAGCAATTCGGCGGCGTGGTCGGCTTCCGTTACCGGGGAGAAATCCGCCTTGCTGGTGGTTTCAAATCCACGCGCGCGGATCTGATTGATGACCACCCCGGCACGTTCGGCGAGGGAGGCGGCGAGCTCGAGCAATTCAGGATCGGTCATGTGCGAAGTGTACAGCTTGTGTCGGCGCTGGCAAAGGCTGCTAGAGTTGGATTTCATATCGCAACACCCTAAAGGAGCGCGCCATGCTCGACATCGCCTTCGCCAAATCCGCCTTGCCGAAATCGGGCGCGCTTGCGCTGCTGATTGCAGAAGACGCCAATAGCCCGACCCGGGCCGCGCTGGACGCCGCCGATGCCGCAACCGATGGCGCGATTTCTCGTGCGCTGAAAGTCGCTGAATTTACCGGCAAGAAGGGCCAATCCACCACCATCCTGGCGCCTGGCGCCGGGTTGACGCGGGTTGTCGCGGTCGGCCTTGGGAAGCTTGCGGATGCCACCGTGAAATCGGTTGAAGACGCCGCTGGCACCGCAGCAGCAGCACTCGGCCGCGATGCCACCGCAGCCCTGGCGGCTTGCGGCCTGACCGGCGCGCAAGCCGCATCGGCCGCCTTAGGCGCCGTGCTGCGCCGTTACCGGTTCGACCGCTACCGCACCAAGGAAAAGGCCGAGGACAAGCCGAAGCTTGCCAAGCTTTCCGTACTGACCGACGAACTTGCCCGCGCAAAAGCCGGCTGGGTTGATGGCCGCGCGGTTGCCGAGGGCGTGTTCCTCGCCCGCGATCTGGTCAGCGAACCGCCGAATGTTCTGCACCCGGTCGAAATGGCCGAACGTTGCAAGAAGCTGACCGCCCTGGGCCTGAAGGTCGAGGTGCTGGGGCCGAAGGACATGCTGAAGCTTGGCTTTGGTGCGCTGATGGGCGTCGCCCAGGGCAGCACCGCGGAACCGCGCATGGTGGTGATGACATGGAACGGCGCCGGGCCGAAATCAAAGGCCAAGCCGCTGGCTTTCATCGGCAAGGGCGTAACATTCGATACGGGCGGCATTTCGATCAAGCCGGCTGGTGGCATGGAGGAAATGAAGTTCGACATGGCCGGCGCAGGTGCGGTAATCGGGCTGATGTCGGCGTTGGCTGGGCGAAAAGCCAAGGTTGATGTCGTGGGGCTGGTTGGGCTGGTGGAAAACATGCCGTCCGGCAACGCGCAACGCCCTGGCGACGTGGTAACGTCCTATTCCGGCCAGACCATCGAGGTGATCAACACCGATGCCGAGGGCCGTTTGGTACTTGCCGACGTGCTTTGGTATTGCCAGCAAAAATTCGATCCGCGCTTCATGGTCGATCTGGCAACGCTCACCGGTGCGATGATCGTAGCACTCGGGCACGAATATGCCGGGTTCTTCGCCAATGACGATGCGATTTCCGACCAGTTGCACGATGCCGGCAAATCCAGTGGCGAGCTTGCGTGGCGCATGCCGCTGAGCGAGGGGTATGAAAAGGCGATCAAGTCCGACATTGCCGACATGAAAAACGTTGGCGGCAGACCAGCTGGGGCGATTACCGCGGCAGCGTTCATCCAGCGCTTCGTCAACGGCAAGCCTTGGGCGCATCTCGATATCGCTGGCACGGCCTGGGCGTACTCGGATCAGCCAACCGTGCCGAAGGGCGCCACCGGCTGGGGGGTGCGGCTGCTAGACCGGATGGTTGCCGACAACTTCGAAAAGTAAGTGGCCGATATCGGCTTTTACCATCTGACCCGCACCGGGGCCGACGCGGCGCTGCCGGTGCTGCTCGGCCGGACGCTCGCGGCAGGCGAACGGGCGGTGGTGATGTGCGGATCGGACGACCGGGTGGCGGCACTCGATACCGCGCTATGGGTCTGTCCGGATCCAGACTGGTTGCCGCACGGCACGCAGGCTTCGGGCAACGCGCCGATGCAGCCAATCTGGTTGGCGACCGACGATACCGCGCCGAACGGGGCGCGGTTTCTATTCTTGATCGATGGCTGCGCCAGCGCGCGGTTGGACGCGTTCTTGCGGGTGTTCGATTTATTCGATGGACGGGATGACGTTGCCGTGGCCGCCGCCCGCCTGCGATGGCGGGTGGCCAAGGATGCTGGGCATAGCATGGCCTATTGGCGACAGGGCGAGAAAGGCTGGGAGAAAGCGGGGTAGAAAGCCGCCCCTCAGACGTCCAGATTACCCACTTTCAGCGCATTGCTGACAATGAAGTCCCGTCGCGGCTCCACCACATCGCCCATCAAGGTCGAGAACACGCCCTCGGCCTCGTCCTTGTCGCCAACGGTCACTTGCAGGAAGGTCCGCACTGCCGGATCGAGCGTGGTGTTCCAAAGCTGCTCGGCGTTCATTTCGCCGAGGCCTTTGAAGCGTTGCACGCTCAAACCGCGCTTGCCGTGCGCCAGAATGCGATCGAACGCGCTGGCGGGGCCGGAACAAACCGCTTCCTGGCTGTCGAGTTTCAGCCTTGCAGGTTCGAGGAACCGTTTTTTCAGCGGCTCGACCCGTTCATTGAGCCAGCGCGCTTCCGCGCTGCGTAACATTCCGGAATCCAAGGTGTGGATTTCGGCAACGCCGCGCACCATCCGTGCAATCCGCACGCCGCCGGCCGCCGAAGTCACCATCCAGCCGCGCTCGGCAGGCAACGATACCGCGTCCAGCCGTTGCGCGAGTGCTTGGGAAACTTCCGTTACCTTGTTGGTATCGGGTGTCAGCGCGCCGGCAATGGCGGCCTGTTCGATCAGCCCGACCGGGATATTGGGCGACAGACGCCGCATCCGTTGGCTTGCTTCACGCAGCCACACCGCTTCTTCATCCAGTTCCGGGCCAGCAAACACGCTGCCATCGGCATAGGTCAACCGACCGTCTCCGAGTGCCTTTGATAGAAGAAAGCTTTCCAGCGCTGCATCATCTTTCAGGTAGCGTTCCTCGTTGCCGCGCTTGGCGCGATAAAGCGGCGGTTGCGCAATATAGACATGCCCACGCGCGATCAATTCCGGCATCTGGCGATAGAAGAACGTCAGCAACAGCGTGCGGATATGCGATCCATCGACATCGGCGTCGGTCATAATGACGATGCGGTGATAGCGCAGCTTGCTGATGTCAAAGCCGCCATCGGCGGGTTCCCCGCGGCCAATGCCGGTGCCCATTGCGGTGATCAGCGTGCCGATTTCGGCGCTGCCGAGCATGCGATCAAACCGCGCACGCTCGACATTCAAAATCTTGCCCTTCAGCGGCAAAATCGCCTGGTTTTTACGATCGCGACCTTGCTTGGCGGTGCCGCCGGCGCTGTCGCCCTCGACCAGGAACAGTTCGGATTTCGCCGGATCACGTTCCTGGCAATCGGCCAACTTGCCGGGCAGGGTGGAGATATCGAGCACACCCTTGCGTCGGGTAAGTTCGCGCGCCTTGCGGGCGGCTTCGCGGGCGGATGCGGCGTCCATCACCTTCTGGATGATGCCCTTGGCTTCGCGGGGATGGGTTTCAAACCAGTGCGAAACAGCGTCGGCAACGGCTGCCTGCACCACCGGCTGCACTTCGGAACTGACCAATTTGTCCTTGGTTTGCGATGAGAATTTCGGGTCCGGCACTTTAACCGACAGCACCGCGGTCATGCCTTCGCGCATGTCGTCACCGACTAGCGCGAGGCTGTCCTTTTTGCCCATGCCTTCTGCGTATTTGGACACAACCCGCGTCAGCGCCTGGCGGAATCCCGCCAGATGCGACCCGCCGTCGCGCTGGGGGATGTTGTTAGTGAAGCACAGCATATTTTCATGAAACGAATCGTTCCACGACAGCGCCAGTTCGACCCGGATGTCATCATCGCTTTTGGCGGCGCGGACACCAATGTTGATCGGGGGGGTGAACACCGGCGTCTTGGCGCGGTCAAGCCATTCGACAAATGCGATCAGCCCGCCTTCATAGAAAAAGTCGCTTTGCACCGCTGGCGCATGGCGTTCATCACGCAGCACGATCCGCAGGCCGGAATTGAGGAACGCGAGTTCGCGTAACCGCCGCTCCAACACCGCGTATTCGAATTCGACCTTTGTGAAGGTGCCGGTCGAGGGCTTGAAAGTTACTTCCGTGCCCTGTGGTGCGTCGGACGGGCCAACCACCACCAGCGGCGCTTCGCTGTCACCATGGCGGAAGCGGATGAAATGCTCGACGCCCTCGCGCCAGATGCGCACTTCCATCCATTCCGACAATGCGTTGACGACGGCCGCCCCAACGCCATGCAGACCGCCAGAAACCTTGTATGAATTCTGATTGAACTTGCCGCCGGCATGGAGCCGGGTCAGCACCACCTCGGCGGCCGAGATGCCTTCTTCGGCGTGGATACCGGTTGGGATGCCACGCCCGTCATCGCGCACTGTTACGCTGCCGTCGCCGTTCAGGCACAGCGACACGTTATGAGCGAAGCCGGCCTGGGCTTCATCGACGGCGTTGTCGATGATCTCGAAGGCCATGTGGTGCAGGCCAGACCCATCATCGGTGTCACCGATATACATGCCCGGGCGTTTGCGCACCGCGTCCAACCCACGCAGGACGGAGATTGAAGACTCATCATAAGCCTCCATTTCGGTCGGGGGCACAGGCGGCTCTGCGGCGTTTTCACTCATGCCGAGGGGACACTCCAACAATGTATCTGATTAGCCTTGATTTATAGCCGATCCGGTGCCCAAAGACCATGGGGCCACCACGCCGTCGGAAACCGTGAACCCGTCTGCAACCTCGGCCAGGGGGGCGAACAGGGCCACATCCGTGCCGGTCAGGAAGCATTGCGCAGGCAGCCGGGCGAGCGTGTCGAACAGGGCGCCACGTCGGGTTTGATCGAGATGCACCAGTGGCTCATCAAGCAGTAAAAGCGGCGCAAATCCCCTGGTCCGCCCGAGCAATTGGGCATGGCCCAGCACGATCCCAAGCAGCAGCGATTTCTGTTGCCCGGTGCTCGCCTGCGCCGCTGACAAACCGGTTGCCGCGTCCGATATCGCCAAATCGGCGCGGTGCGCCCCCATCCGCGCGGACCCGGCGGCGGCATGGACGGCCCGGCCGGCGCGGAGCGCATCCCGCAGCCAGTCTTCGGTCGCCAATGCCGGGTGGCCCTGCAATTGCGCGGCCACCGGGCAGACCAGGGCAAGGCCTGCCGCCGGAAACGCGCCCTCAGCTGGGGCCGCATTCAACTGCGCAATGACCGATGCCCGAGCGGCAGTTACCGCGACCCCGTGCCGGGCCATCGCGTCCTCAAGCCCGGCCAACCACGCCGCATCCGCACGCCCTTCACCTAACAACCGGTTGCGGGACGCCATTGCGGTGTCATAGGCCGCGACCTCGCGCGCATGGCTCGGCTCGAACGCGAACACCAGCCGATCAAGGAACCGCCGCCGGCCCGACGCACTTTCCTGGAATAGCCGGTCCATTTGCGGGGTGAGCCAGACGCAGGTGCAGCGCACCGCGACCTCGGCCTGGCTTCTGGGCGGTGCGCCATCGAGGCGAAACACCCGCCGATCCGTGGGCCCGTCCGGGGCCGTGCCGGTGCCGATGTCGCAGTCACCATCCGGCGTGTTGAGCCGGCCCGCCACCGCCCAACCTTGGGCACCATGTCGCAAAAGCTCGCCAATGCGCGCCCCGCGCAGGCCGCGCCCGGGTGACAGCAGCGAAATAGCTTCAAGCAGATTGGTCTTGCCGCTGCCATTGGCGCCAGTCAGCACGCTGATCTGCGGCCCTGGACGCCACACCAGTTGTTGGTAGTTGCGAAACTGGGTGAGGGTCAGGCGGGTCAGGCGTAACGCGGGGCTGGTCATTGCGGGAGGCCTGCGGCCCTCCCCCAAAGGGAGAAGATTCTGCCGCCTCTCCGCCCGGGAGAGGGCCGGGATGAGGGAGCTTTGATCCTGCTTAGACCCGCATCGGCATCAGCACATAAAGCGCGCTGGGATCGGCCGCGTCCTGCACCACTGTCGGTGCCGAGCCATCTGAAAACCGAAACTCCACCTGATCTTTGATCTGGTCGGTGATGTCATTGAGGTATCGTGCCTGAAAACCGATTTCGAGTGGGCCGCTATCGTAGGTCACCCGACCCTCATCCAATTCCTCGGTCGCTGTGCCCTGTTCCGGGCTGGACGCGCTCAACACCAGTAAATCACGTGCAAGCGACATTTTCACTGGCCGCGAGCGCTCGGTCGAAATCGCCGACACCCGCGCCACCGCATCGGCAAAATCCTTGGTGCCGACGCGGAGGATTTTGTCGTTATCGCGCGGGATCACCCGGTCGTACTCGGGGAAAGTGCCGTCTATCAGCTTGCTGGTCAGCGCAATTGTGCCGACCTTGAACTGAATGCGGGTATCGGACAGCGCCACTTCGATGTCGCCCGAAACGTCATCCAGCAGCTTGCGCAGTTCATTCACCGTCTTGCGTGGCACGATAACGCCAGGCATGCCGGCCGCTCCTTCCGGCAGATCTTCTTCCACCCGCGCCAGCCGATGCCCATCGGTCGCGACGGCGCGCAGCACCTTTCCGCCTTCAATCTCGGCGGCGTGGATGTAAATGCCGTTGAGGTAGTAGCGGGTTTCTTCGGTGCTGATGGCAAAGCGCGTACGGTCGATCAGGCCGCGCAAGGTGCTGGCCGGCAGATTGAATTTGTGGGGGAGTGTGCCTGCGGTCATCGACGGGAAATCGTCAATCGGCAGCACTACCAGGCTGGTGGCGTAACGCCCGGCCCTGAGCGCGAGTTGCGCGTCCCCGCCCGGACAGTCGAATTCGACCTCCGCGGTTTCTGGCAGCTTGCGGACGATTTCATACAGCGTTGCGGCCGGCGCGGTGCAAGCGCCATTGCGGCTGCTGCTGGCGGCGACTTCTTCGACGACCGCGATTTCCATGTCGGTGGCGGTGAGCGTCAGCCGCCCGTCGCGCACCGCGATCATCACATTAGCAAGGATCGGGATGGTATTGCGGCGTTCCACAACGCTTTGCACATGCCCCAATGCACGCAGCAGCTTCGCCCGGTCAGCCTTGAACTTCATCCCATCTTACCCCTTGCACCGGCGATCTGCCGCCGAGTCGCGCGGATTGATCTGAATAAGCGACTCGGAGTGCCAATGTAGCGAAGGTGCGGGGGGAGCGCAAAGGGGAGGCGGCATTGCCAGAACCAGGAAGTTTTGCGGCGCGATCGCCCGCCTGGGCACCCTTTTCGCCATCGGCAAATCATGGTCTGTTCCCACGGCCGGGGCACATGCCCCATGCGCCACTCCAAGGGGGATAAAACCAGATGTTCAGCCATATGATGGTCGGCAGCGACAATATCGACCGCTCGAAGAAATTCTACGATGCCACTTTTGGCGCCCTCGGCGCGGCGCCAGCCGTGGTCGACCCGCGCGGCCGGCTGATCTATTCGCACAATGGCGGCCGCTTTTTGGTCACCAAGCCGATCGACGGCCAGCCTGCCACCCACGCCAATGGCGCCACCATCGGCATTTTGATGTCCGGCGCCGAACAGGCCAATGCCTGGCATGCGGCCGGCGTCGCCAATGGCGGGACCGCGATCGAAGATGCACCAGGCATCCGCCAGGGCGCGGCGGGCCAAATGTATCTCGCCTATTTGCGCGATCCCGATGGCAACAAACTCTGCGCGCTGCACCGCATGCCGGCGGCCTGATCAAACCGGGTGCGTCAACGGCGTTGACGCACCCGCCTTGCCCGGCGCAGGATTGGGGTAACCCCGGAAAAAGGGATTGCACGTCATGGGAAACGCCGAACCGACCATCAACTATATGGAACGCACGCGGCTCTATTACCGCGCCCTGGGCTACAGCAACGACTATAAATGGTCGCATTTCGACGACGCGCCATTTGCCCGCCTCGCCCGTCCGTTAGCGCAGTCGCGGATCGCACTGATTACGACATCAAGCCCGACCGATCGCGGCAACAAAGACGCACGCGGCGTCAAGCATGTCTGGTCGCTACCGGTCGCCAACCCGCCGGACCGGTTGTTTACCGACGATCTTGCCTGGGACAAAGAATCGACCCATACCAATGACCGCGAAAGCTTCCTGCCGATCGCGGCAGCCCAGGCGCTGGCCGCGGCAGGCGTGTTCGGCGGTCTGACCGACCATTTCCACGGCGTGCCGACCGAATACAGCCACCGCAAGACCGAAGCCGAAGACGCCCCGGCATTGCTGTCGCTGTTGCGAGACGAGCGTGCCGAAGGGGCGATCCTTTTCCCCATATGACCGGTGTGCCACCAAACCGTGAGTTTGGTCGCACGCCACCTCGAAGCTAACGGCATCCCGACGGTGATCGTCGGGTCCGCGATGGACATCGTCATTCATTGCGGCGTGCCTCGCTTTTTGTTCACCGATTTCCCGCTCGGCAACCCGGCCGGCCATCCCGGAAACGCCACGATGCAGAGCGAGATTATGCGGCTCGCGTTTGATTTGCTGGACAGCGCCGACGCGCCGCGCAGGGTGGTAACCGCGCCCTTCCGCTGGCGCGATGATCCCGAATGGCGGAACCGCTACGGCCAGATCGATCCGGTGAAGATTGCGAAGTTGCGTGAGGCTGGGGAGGAACGACGCAAAAAGCAGGAAGCCGCCAAGGCATTAAAGCTCGGGGCTTAGTACCCGCGTGCCAGGTCAACCTGGTTGGGCAAGGGATTTCCCGCCCGCCAGGCCGCGAGATTAACGAAAAACAGATCGAGACTTTCGGCGTTGTAGCTGATCGGATCATCCGCCGCGACATGCGGGGTGACCACGAGGTTGCGCGTGGTCCAGATCCGATCATCCGGCGCAATCGGTTCCGGATCGAACACATCGCACACCGCGCCCGACAGCGTCCCGGCATCAAGCCGATCGCACAAAGCCGACATATCCAGCAGCGCGCCGCGCCCGACATTGACCAGTCCGGCACCGGCCGGCAGCAACCCGATCCGCCTTGCATTAAGCAGATCGCGGGTCTGCTCGGTCAGCGGGCAAGCCAGCACAATGAAGTCGCTGTCTGGCAACACCGCATCAGTCCTAGTTACTACACGGTCGAAATCCGGATGCGACCGGCCAGAGGTGTTTACCCCCGTCACCAGCATACCGAAATGCCGTGCCTGGCGGGCCGCGCCGGACCCGAGATCGCCGGTGCCCACCACCGTCAGCCGCCGCCCGCGCAGCACCGGACTGAAATGCGGCTGCCAAACCCGCGCCCTTTGCTGCGCGCCATAATCGGGCATCCGGTTGGCCAGCATCAGCAACGCCATTGCGACATATTCGCCGATTTTGCGCCCATGCACGCCGCGGTTATTCACCAGCGCCACGCCATCCGGTAGCCAGGTGAACGGCATCAGCCGATCGGGTCCGGAGGCAGTCAGGAAGATCATCTTCAATCGCGGTAAATTCAGCGGCAGCATCCGCGCCAGCACGCCGGGGGGGGCGATCAGGATTTCCGTATCGTCAGGCGGCGCGCCAAAGCTCACCGCATGTCCCGCCACGCCATGCCGGGCCGCGGCGTGGTCCCATTGCACCTGGGAAATCGCAAACGGATCGTCGCCGGCCGGGTTCGCGATGTGGATGCGGGTCATGCCAGTGCCGCCAAGAACACCGCACCCGCCTGCGCAACATTGAGGCTTTGGCCATGGCCGCGCCCAACGATGCGCACCTGGCGCCGACATGCCGCCAGCACCGCAGCGGACACGCCGTCTTCTTCGTTGCCCAGCACCAGTGCCACCGGCCGATCACGCGGCAGATCGGCCAAACTCATCGCGTCAGTCCCAAGCGATGACGCTACGGTCCGGTAATGCGGGTCCATCATCGCCAGCGCACGCGGCAAATCGCGGGTGCGGTAAAAATCGAGATACTCCATGCCACCCTCAGCCACCCGGAACGCCGCGTCCGACGGTAGCGCGTTGCCGGCGCCCTCGCCAATCAGCAGCGCTTTCACGCCAAAAAACGCCGCCGACCGGGCTATTGCGCCGAGGTTATGCGGGTTGCCAATCCCGTCGAGCACCAACAGCAACTTGCATTTCGGCGGATTGGTCGGATCGAGGATGATGGGCGCCTGCCCGGTCGCCACCGCGACGATGCCGCCGTGGTGCGGGGTGCCGGCGATCTTTTCCAGTTCGTCGGCTTCCACCATGCGATAAGGTTTGCGTGCAGCGGCGAGCGTCGCGCAGAACGGCCCGGCCGACACCTTCAAATTCGGCGTGTAGAAAAGCCGCTGAACGGCCGCCGGCCGGCGATGGAACGCGGCCGCGACGGCGTTATAGCCGCTGAGCGTGTCTGTTTTCATGCCTCCGCTTCCGCTGCGGCGCTCCCTCTGTCAACCTATGCCATCCATGGATATCCCCATTTTGTTCCGCGACGACCGTTTGGTTGTGCTTAATAAGCCAGCCGGCCTGCCAGTGTATCCCGGGCGCGCCGGCGGGCCGAGTGTTGAAGATCACTTTCCCGCTTTGAGCCGCCGCCGCGACGGGCCGTGGCTGGCGCATCGGCTCGATACCGATACCGCCGGTTGCCTGGTGGTAGCGCTGCGCAAGGCTTCGCTGATTGCAGCCCAGGCCGAATTCGCCGCCGGGCGTGCGCAAAAAACCTATTGGGCAGTCGTGCAAGGCGGGCCGGTCGAAAACGCCGGTTCAATATCTGCGCCGTTGCTTAAGGTGACCCAGGGCCGGGCTTGGAAAATGCACGTGGCACCAGCCGGACAGCCGGCCACGACCGACTGGAAAGTGCTGGGCCGTGGCGCGGGCGTGGCCTGGCTCGAGTTGCGGCCCCGCACCGGCCGCACCCATCAAATTCGCGCCCATTGCGCCGCGCTTGGCGCCCCAATTCTAGGCGATGCGATCTATGGCGCCGCCGGCGACAAGCTGCATTTGCACGCCCGCGCGATCACCCTGGCGCTGGTCCCACCAGTATCGGCGCTGGCCCCACCACCGGGTCACATGCACGTGATGTTGCAAAACTGTGGATGGAAGGGGGACTGAAAGCGTTGCAATTCTCTCCGTCCCGGGCCACCTGTGGCCGCTATATAAGGGAGTGGAGATGTATCCTGGCATCAGCAGCGACGTGGAG
>JACMOQ010000396.1 GCA_014377905.1 Acetobacteraceae bacterium
ATCGAACATCTTGGTAGTGCCTGCATCCTTCGACAAACGTTGTGACACGCCCTTGATGATGGTGTTGCGCGGGTCTGAAATCGTATAAACTGGGTGGCCGAAGCCGATAATGACTTCCTTGGCCGACATGCGGGAGCGAATGTCCGCCTCGGCCGCATCGGGCGTGTCATAACGCTCCTGGATTTCAAAGGCGACTTCGTTGGCCCCACCATGCTTCGGCCCGCGCAGCGCGCCAATGCCGGCGGTGAGCGCCGAATACATGTCCGATCCCGTGCCCGCCACCACGCGGCAGGCAAAAGTCGAGGCGTTATATTCATGCTCGGCATAAAGGTTGAGCGAGGTCTGCATCGCGCGTTCCCACGCCGGACTGGGCTTTTCGCCATGCAGCAAATGCAGGAAATGTCCGGCAATGGTGTCATCGTCGGTTTCGACTTCAATTCGCCGGCCGTTCTGGGAATAGTGATGCCAGTACAGCAACATCGACCCCAGTGACGCCATCAGCCGGTCGGCGATGTCGCGCGCGCCGGGGGTGTTGTGGTCATCTTTTTCGGGCAGCAAACAGCCAAGCATCGACACCCCGGTGCGCATCACATCCATCGGATGCGCGCCCGCGGGGATTTTTTCGAGCACCGCCCGCAGATCGGCAGGCAGGCCGCGCCAGGCCTTGAAACGTGCCTTGTAAGCTTTCAATTCGGCGACATTCGGCAAGGTGCCGTGCACCAGCAGATGCGCCAGTTCCTCGAACTCGCAGGTTTCGGCGATGTCGAGAATGTCGTAGCCGCGATAATGCAGATCGTTGCCTGCGCGGCCAACGGTGCATAGGGCGGTATTGCCGGCGGGGACGCCGGACAGCGCCACCGATTTTTTCGGCTTGTTGACGATAACTTCGCTCATGACGGATCGCTCCTCAAAAGATGCCAGGGTTACTGATCGCGAGCGTGCCGGCGGGCAACGCCACGTTCAAACGATGCAACTCACCGGCTGCCAGGGACCGCACATTCTGCGCGGCCTCGATGAAGCGGTCGGCTTCGGCGGCGGTGATGATACCGTTGGTTAGAATGCGGAATTTGTTAATATAGTCAGGCCGCGCGAAGGGCTTGGCGCCGTTCGGATGGGCGTTTGCGAGCGCGAGTTCGTCAATCAGCACGCTACCGTCCTGCATGGTAATTTCCACCCGGCCACCGAAGGCGAGTTCATTCGGATCGGTCGCGTGATAGCGTCGTGTCCATTCCGCGTCCTCGCAGGTTTCCATCTTGTGCCACAGCGCCACAGTGTCCGCCCGGCCGGCACGGGATGGCGCGTAGCTGTCAACATGGTGCCAGCGCCCGTCCTGCAACGCCACGGTGAAGATATACATGATCGAATGATCGAGCGTTTCGCGCGATGCCGTCGGGTCCATTTTCTGCGGATCGTTGGCGCCGGTGCCGATCACGTAATGGGTATGGTGACTGGTGTGCAGCATGATCTTGGCGATCTTGCTGGTGTCGGCAATCTTGGTGCGCATGCGAAAGGCGAGATCGATCAGCGCCTGACTTTGATATTCCGCGCTATGTTCCTTGGTATAGCTATCGAGGATCGACCGCTTGCCCTCGCCGGCTTCCGGCAGCGGCACGTGGTATACGCCGGTTTTATTGTTCAGCATCCAGGCAATGACACTGTCCCCGCCTTCATAAATCGGGCACGGTGCGCCTTCACCGCGCATAACGCGATCGACCGCTTCCACCGCGAGTTTGCCAGCGTGGGCGGGGGCATAGGCCTTCCAGCTGCTGATTTCGCCCTTTCGCGACTGGCGGGTGGTGAAGCTGACATGGACCGCCTGCTGCACGGCCTGGAAAATAATATCCTGCTTCAGGCCAAGCATGGTGCCGATGCCGGCGGCCTGGGCCGGGCAAAGATGGGCGATATGGTCGATCTTGCGTTCATGCAGGCAGATCGCGCGCACCAGGTCGATATGGATTTCGTAGCCGGTGGCGAGGCCACGGATCAGATCGGCGCCCGACTTGCCCATGATCTGGCCAACCGCCAGGATCGGCGGGATGTTGTCGCCGGGATGGGAATAATCAGCGGCAAGAAACGTGTCGTGCATATCGAGTTCACGGACGGCCGTGCCGTTCGCCCAGGCGGCCCATTCCGGGCTGAAGCGCTGTGCGGGATCAACCCCGAACACAGTGGCGCCGCCGGCGCGGGCATGGCCGAGCGCCATGCCGCGGGCCGAGGTGACAGGTCGGCGATTGATCGCAGCAATGGCGACCGAGGCGTTGTCGATGATCCGGTTGACGATCATGTCCTCGGTTGCCTGGGGCACCGCGACCGGATCGGCGGCAACGCCGGCGATTTTCCAGGCCAGTTGGTCCTCACGCGGCAAATGCACCTTCGATGGATAGACTTTCACCTCGTGCAATTTCATGCTGGATTTCCTCGGATCATTGAAACAAAATATCGGGGCGGTGCCTGGTTGGCGTGGCCGTCAATGCTTCCTAGTTCTGCGCCTGCCCTGGGGCAAGCGCATCCACCGCAATGCAGGCGCAGCACCATGTCCGTCCCGTTCGATCATGTCTTCCTTGGCGACATTGTAACCGGCACCGAAATCTTGCGCGACGGCTATGTTGCGGTGCGCGGGGAAACCATTGCCGCCATCGGCCAGGGCATCCCGCCACCGGCCCAACAGACGGTCGATCATCGCGGCAAGCTGATCCTGCCGGGGCTGGTCGACGGACACATGCACACCTCATCATCGCTTGGCTGGCCCGGGATCGAGGGCGCAACCCGCAGTGCAGCCGCGGGTGGCGTCACCACCGTCGTCGATATGCCCTACGATGTCCCGCAGCCAGTGACGTCGGTTTCCGTATTGGCCGACAAGATCGCAGCAGTCCGGAAATTCGCCCATGTTGACATGGCGTTGTACGGCACGATCGCCAAATCGGGCGGGCTGGATGAAATTGCCGGCCTCGCCGCTGCCGGTATTTCGGCCTTCAAGCTGTCAACCTACGAATATGATCCGGTGCGCTTTCCACGCATCGACCACCCGACGATGCTGGCCGCCTTCGCCGAGATCGCCAAGACCGGGCTGCCGGTGGCGATCCATAACGAAGACCAGGAACTGGTGGAACGGCTGACCGATCAAGCCCGCGCCGCTGGCCATACCGACGCAATCTGGCACGCGCGCACCAGGCCGCCGTTGGCCGAAACCCTCGCCGATCTGGAGATTTTCGAGCTCGGGCTTGCCACCGGCGCCCATGTCCACATCGCCCATTCGTCGCTCGCGCGCGGCTTTGACATCGCCGAAAGCTTCCGCGCGCAAGGCGGCCGTGCGACCGGTGAAGCCTGCATACAGTATTTGTGCATGACCGAGGACGATCTGGTCCGCCTCGGCGGGCGTGGCAAATGCAACCCGCCTTTCCGCACCGCCGCCGAGGTCGAACGGATGTGGGACAGGCTGGTCGCGGGCAAGATCGCTTATGTCTCGACCGATCACGCGCCGTGGCCGCTCGACCGCAAGCAATCGCCGGATATTTTCGCCAACAGCGCCGGGCTGCCGGGGCTGCAAAGCTTCGCGCCGTTGATGTTCACCCTGTTGGATGAGCGCGGCCTGTCGCCCTGCCTGATGGCGCTGTATTGCGCCGAACAGACAGCGCGGTTGCATGGGCTTTATCCAAAGAAGGGTGCAATCCGTATAGGCAGCGATGCCGATCTCCTGGTGGTTGAACGTGGCGATTACGTGTTTGACGAAGCCTGCATTGTCGATTTGCCAGCCCAGCGCTGGTCGCCCTATCACGGACGGCGGATGCGCGCCCAGGTGGCCGCGACGATCCTGCGGGGCCGGACGATCTGGGACGGCAGCGCGATCCGAGCCGCGGCCGGAAGCGGGCAATTCGTGCGGCGGCAGGTAATTTAGCCGGCAAGAAGAAGAATTTGGTGACATCAGACCGTCATATCGGCTATTGCAGTGCAGCAAACGGCCACCGTGCCGTGCAGGAACGCTGATCATGCAACACGCCACACCTTCAACGGTCGCCCCTCCCGCGGCCGATCTTCCGCCGGTCACCACCATGATGAAACGCGGATTGCGCGGACGCTGTCCGATTTGCGGCAAAGGTCGCATTTTCAACGGCTTCCTACGCGTGGCCGATCAGTGCACGCATTGCGGCACCGCGCTCGGCCGGATCCGCGCCGATGACGCGCCGCCCTATTTCACCATTGTGATTGTTGGCCACGTTGTCATCCCGCTGATGCTGTGGCTGGAACGCGCGCAAACCCCGCCGCTCTGGGTCCATAGCGCGATTTTCCTGCCGCTGACGGTGGGCTTGGCTCTCGCGCTGATCCGCCCGATCAAGGGTGCGACGATGGGCGCCATGCTGAAGCTCGGGCTGGCCACCCCCGACGATGCGCCGCGCAACAATGCCTGAACGGGCGAATCTGGCGCGCATTTCACTCGAAGGCGAGGCGCTCACCCGACTGTCACCGCTGGTTGAGGCCGAACGCGCCCAGGCGGTTGCGGATTTGCAGGCCGAAAACCATTTCGTGCCGGCCAACATTGCCATTGCCGGACCCTATGCGCTGCGCCTGTCAATCCAGGAAGGCCGGTTGGTGTTCGATATCCGCGACCTTGCCGAAGCCCCCCTGAAGGCCATCGGCCTGGCGATGGGACCGTTCCGCAGCCTGATCCGGGATTATCAAATGCTGATCGAAAGCCACATCAAGGCGGTCGAAGAAGGGCGTGAGGCCCGCATCCAGGCCATCGACATGGGACGGCGCGGACTGCACAACGAAGGTGCGACCCTGATGACCCGCCGGCTTGAGGGCAAGGTTGCAATCGATTTCGAAACCGCGCGTCGGTTGTTCACCCTGGTCTGCGTGCTCCACCAACGGGCCCAGGACTAAACCATGAAAGTCGATGGCACATCTTACCGCAGCGTTTGGGTCGATCCCGCCGATGGCTGGCAGGTCCATATTTTCGATCAGACCAAGCTGCCTTGGGCGTTGGAAATCCTAAAACTGACGACAATCGACCAGGCCGCCCACGCCATTCGCAGCATGCAAACCCGTGGTGCGCCATTAATTGGCGCGGTCGCGGCCTATGGGCTTTGCCTTGGGTTGCGGGTTGACGCGTCCGATCAGGCGCTCGCGGCGCAGGCTGCGATGCTGGGAGCCACCCGGCCAACGGCGGTGAACCTGCATTGGGCGATGGCGCGGATGACCCGCCATCTGCAACACGTGCCCCAGGCTGACCGCGTTGCTGCCGCCTATGCGCAAGCCGCGGCCATCGCAGACGAAGATGCCGCCCAGTGCGAGGCAATCGGCCGCCATGGCGTTGGTCTGATTACCGATGTTGCCGCCCGGACCGGCAAGCAGGTGAATATCCTGACCCATTGCAACGCCGGATGGCTCGCCACCGTCGATTGGGGCACCGCGCTCGCCCCGATTTATATGGCCGAAATGCAGGGGGTTGATCTCCATGTCTGGGTCGATGAAACCCGGCCCCGCAATCAGGGTGCCGCGTTGACCGCCTGGGAGCTTGGTCGCCACGGCGTGCCGCATACCGTAATCGCCGACAACGCCGGCGGGCATCTGATGCAGCATGGCGCGGTCGATCTGGTGATTGTCGGCACCGACCGGGTCACACGCACGGGCGACGTGGCCAACAAGATCGGCACCTACCTGAAAGCACTCGCCGCCCATGACAACGGGGTGCCGTTCTGGGTTGCCTGTCCATCGACCACCGTGGACTGGACGATCAGCGACGGGGTGCGCGAAATCCCGATCGAGGCGCGTGCCGCGACTGAGGTCACCCATATGACTGGCCCGACCGACGATGGGACACTGGCGCGCATCCGGGTGGTCCCGGCCGATAGTGCCGCCGCCAATCCTGCCTTCGATGTCACCCCGGCCCGACTGGTGACCGGCTTGATCACCGAACGTGGGCGGTGTTCGGCAAACCCCGCCGCAATGGCTGCGTTGTTTCCTGAACTGGCGACCTTGCCGCAAATGGCAATATCTTCATAAATTGAGCCTTGCCGCTGCGGCCCGCGGGCCTCAATGTAGGAGCGCGATAAACAGGCGGGGACATTACCGAATTGGCGGAGTTTTGGGCCGAATGGGGCGCCCTCGCCTATGTCGGCGCGGCAATGTGGGCATTTTTTGAGGGTGAGACCTTCGTGCTATTCGC
>JACMOQ010000397.1 GCA_014377905.1 Acetobacteraceae bacterium
GCCGGCGGGCGCGCCGCCGGGGCCAGCCTTCATCGGCCGTGCGACCCCGAAATTGGGTCGCGCAGAGCCCGTGTTGCCCAGTCCGTTGCGCTTGCCGAAAGCGTTCATGCCCACCGTGTCCCGTCGTTCATTGGCGTAACCTACGATGGTGAATAAGCGCAAAACTTTTACGAAAGGTTAGTCGCGCGGCGGGGGAGGGGGATCGGTCGGCACGTAGCAAGATGGTCGTGTGCGGCGTGTCCAGATATTGATCCTTTGATTCCGGTAGTCGACAGGGAAATAATAGCTGCGAGACAAGCAATAGTCCATGTGAAGCCGAGCCTTGAGCACCGCCCATGTGGCAAGGTTGCGGGCCATCACCGGACGTCCCCTGACAACAATCACGCTCGGGCGATGGTCGAGTATCTGTCGGATTTCAGCAACACTGTCAGTCCCAATTCCGGTCGCTTCTGACGGGATGGCAAGGTGATCGGGGAAAACGAATTTCGTGAGGCGGCATGCATGCGTCGTCAAATAAAGGATGGAGGGGCCGTCTGCCACGTAGAGGCATCCGCCGTGCGCTCTCAACTCGGCATCGATGAAACTCGACGCTACATCGACGCCTTTCTTCGCCCGCGCTGTCTCGGCGAAGCGCAGGATGCTTCCTTGGCCGATGACAAATATGGCGAACGACAAAGCGAAAGGGAGACCTCTTGGTTTGCGATCGAACAGCGTGGAAGCTGATGTGCAAAGCGGCAGTAGGAGGGGGATACCATAGTGGTCATAGAAGCGAGGTATGATGACGACGCCGATAAATGCGGCCACCAGCCAACCGATAAGGAAAGTGTCCATTTCCCGGTTAGCAGGACCAGCTTTTGAGCGATCACGAAATCCCATCCATGCGAAAGCCGCGAGCGGCGACATGAAGAAGCTGAGATAGAAGGAGCCGGCAATTTGAGACAAGCCAGCGTCCGGTCCTTTCCTGAAAACCGACAAGAAGTTGCTGTACCAGTATGCTTCGAAATGACCGTTGATGTAATAGCCGAGTGCGATGAGGCCAGTCGGTAACAATCCAGCGAACAGCATGGCGAATGCGAGCATGGCCAGATTGGGCAGCGTCGCCCCTCGGCTCCGGGCGAGCCAAAGAAGCGCAAGTCCGAAGAAGGACGCTTCGACGAACACAGTCTGCTTGATCGTTAGGGCAATGCCGGCCAACGCGGTCGCCGCCGCTGCATTGCCCCACATGGACCGGCGGTCATCCTCGAATGTTCTGACGATCAAGAGAGCCGCCAGCGCGACGGGAAGATCATAAAAGATCGGCGCGTTGGCCGAGGCACCAGCGAACATCGGTAACGCCAGAAGATAGGCCACGCCCGCCATAAGCGCGCCGGAAGGTCCCGAAAATCGCGTCGAAATTCGCATAATCACGAAGGCGGTTGCTACAGCAAAGCCGCCCGCGACGATCTGCGATTGGACAACTCCCAGCCCGCCAAGGAGGGAAATGCCGGCATAAATAATAAACAAGCCCAGTGGCTTGCGGTCCCACACGTCCACATAGGGCAAATCCCCGTGGAGCATGGACTGGCCGATAACGAGGTAGACCTGGTCATCGCCGGAATATACCGGATTGCCGAACGCAGCAGCGCGCGTGATGACCGCGACGACCACCAGCACCAGGATCGACAACAGGCCGAACCACCGCGCGTCGAGCGCTCGCGTCGAACCAGTCATCGTCACCCCCATCGAGGCGACGATAAGTGTAACTTAAATTAAAAGCAAAGCGTGGGTTTTACTCCTGCCGAACAAACCCTACCCCACACTCTCCGCCAGCACCGTCAGCCCGCCCGCGCCGATTTCGGCAAATCCGCCGCTGACATTGATCGTCTCGGGCGCACCACCGGGGGTCTTGAACACTGTCAGCGGGCCGTCCTTGAGCGTCGTCATGAACGGCGCGTGCCCGGCCATCGCGCCGAAATCGCCCTCGCTGCC
>JACMOQ010000398.1 GCA_014377905.1 Acetobacteraceae bacterium
AGTGCGATGTTGCGAGCGCAACAAATTCGGCGTGCGAACAGTTCATAAGGTAACATGCCCCCCAATCATTTGAAGCGTAAGGGTGGGTTGCGGGCTGCCAACACCGCCATAGCACGCGATGTTCAGCGTATCCGCCAATCCAGGCAGCGCCGAGCCATTGGCGGGGCGATAGCCGAGGCCAACCAGGTCGGCGTTGATCGCGGCTTTGGTGCCTTGCAGAACGAGTGTGCCAGTGCCTTTACCGGTGACAAACACGCCAAAATCGTTGGTTGTGGTCAACAACCCAGCCTTGGTCGTCAATATCGCAGTCAGTACGTTTTGCGTGTCGGGACCTGCCAGGGTCGCCCCAGACAAACCGCCAATCGCGCTCGTCGGGGCCGCGGGGCTGGCGACGAAATTCATCACCATTGGGCTGATGCTCTGCGCACCGGATGCGTCCGTGGCCGAAACCCAAAGCAAGTCGCTTCCGACCGCAGAACCGGCACGGTAAGTGAGATTAACAAGGTCCGCGTTGATGGCAGCGATGCTGCCGGTGAGCCGCAGGGCGTTGCTACCCACCCCTTGTGCTGTGACGCCGCTGGCAGGCGGGGTGGAGAGTGTGCCGATACTATCGCTCAGGATGACGGTAATGTCGCCGCCAGCTTGGCCCCCGGTCACGGTAATTCCCGAAAGCTGCATGGTGGTGCCGACGACCATCGAGACGCCAACCGGGGTGCGAACCGATGGCGGAGCGGGGGTCGCTGCCGGGGTGGCAACGATAGCCGGGGTTGTTGTGACGACCGTATGTCCAAGCACTTGGGCGCCGGTGGCATCGGTTTCCGACACCCACAACCACCCGGCGCCGACAGTGCTTGCCGCTTGATAGGTCAGGCTGACCAGGGCGCTATTAACCGCCGCCAGGCTTCCGGTAAGGCGTAACGACGTGGTGCCATCACCCACCGCAGTAACACCGCTGACGGCCGCTGTTCGCAGGAGGCCAACATTGTCGCTGACTGTCACCGAAATATTGCCGACAGTCGGGCCGTCGGATATCCGCACCCCCGAAACAGCTTTGGTTGTGCCGACCGGGACGGTGGCAGTGGCGGGGGCAAAAATCATCGAAGGCGCCGTTACCACCGGCGGCGGGGCGGCGACTGGGGGCGAAATGGTAACAACAGTATGGCCCAGGGCCTGCGCGCCGGTCGCGTCGGTGCCAGACACCCACAACCATTCCGCGCCGGCAGTACCGGACGCCTGGTAAGTCAAGCTGACCAGCGCGCTATTGACCGCGGCCAAGCTGCCGGTGAGGCGCAACGACGTGGTGCCGTCACCCACTGCGGTCACACCAGCGGTGGCAGACGTCCGCAGGAGGCCGACATTGTCGCTGACAGTAACCGAAATATCGCCAACGGTCAGACCGTCGGTGACACGAATGCCCTGAACAGCCTTGGTGGTGCCGGCCGAGATTGTGGCGGTGGCAGGGGCGAAAACTACCGGCGGTGCTGCGGCAACCAGCGGGGCAACCACAACTGCCGGGGTGGTGGTGACGACAGTATGGCCCAGGGCCTGGGCGCCGGTCGCATCGGTGCCAGACACCCACAACCATTCCGCCCCCGTCGTGCTGGCTGCCTGATAGGTCAGGCTGACCAGCGCGCTGTTGACCGCGGCCAGGCTACCTGTAAGGCGCAACGACGTAGTGCCTTCACCCACTGTGGTCACACCACTGGCGGCAGACGTACGCAGAAGGCCGAAATTGTCGCTGACAGTGACCGAAATATCACCCACCGCGAGGTTGTCGGTGATGGACACGCCTGCGAGCGCCTTTGTGCTACCGGCACTCAGGCTCAAGCTGGCTGGGGCAGTGACAACCGGTGTTGTGGCGGGCGGTGTCGTGGTGGGTGGTTGGACAATCACCGGGGCTGGCGCAGGCAAGGGCACCACGACTGGCGGCGGTGTAATCACTACCGGCGTCGGGCCTGAAGCGACCGTGGTGAGCAAACCGGCGGTGCTCTTCAATCCCTGCGGGCCAGTGACGGAAATCCAGATGTTCTCTGTCCCGACCGTATTGGCCTGATAGGTCAAGGTCGCCAGCGCACTGTTAATCGCCGTGAGCCCACCGGTAAGGGTGATCGAGGTCGCGCTTTGTGTTGTTTCGCTCAAACCGGCAACAGCGCCGATCTTCAGCAGGCCGCGACTATCGCTGATGGTGGCGGTAAACACTCCACCCGGCCAGTTGGCAGCCACCGAGATGCCAGACACGGTGGTGGCAGCGCCCGCCAACACGGTCAGGGCGCCCGGCATCGAGATGACTGCCGCGAGTGCAACAGACCCAACATTTGCGGTTGGATCGGTGACGTTGACGACGCCTCCGTTGGTGCCGGTATAGGCATAGGCATGTATGTAGTTGATGTACATATCCGCCGGGAATGGTGTGCTGGGGTCCGGGTTGCCGGGCCAATATCCACCGACCGCGAGGTTGGCAAGCATATACATCGGCTTATGCATGTCGGCTGGGGTCGGCATGGTGGCGACCTCGATCCCGTCAATATACATATCGACGGTGTTCGGTCCCCACATTGTGCCGTATGTGTGAAAACCCTTCGAAACATCCGCCACACGCAGCGTGGTGCCCTGGGTGGCCTGGACGGTCGAGTGGGTCGAGAAATACAAGGTGGTGGGGTCATCGCCCAGCACTTCGAGGATATCAAGCTCGGGCGGCCAGCTACCATCGACCGGAAGCAGCCAGAACGCCGGCCAGAGGCCTTTTCCCGCCGGCATTTCCGCGTTGATCTCAAAATAGCCATAGGTCTGACTGAAGGATGACTGGGTGGTGATGGCACCGGACGTATATGGCAGGTTGAGTGGGTTCGGGCCCGGTGCGGCGCGAATGTCGAGCACGCCGTTCTGGATGCTGAATGGGTTCACCCCGACCGAGCTGTCGGAATAGTATTCTTGTTCGCCATTGCTACCGAGCGTGCGGTTGCCGTTGGCATATGTCGTCTTCCATAGGCCGGTCGAACCATCAGGAGATGCACTGAAACTATTGAATTCATCACCGAATGTTTTATTCAGCTTAGTTGTGTCGATTTGGTAGCCGAGAGACATGAGGATTACTCCGGAATTGTTAATCCAAACTGGCAGAAACATTTTTATATGGAAGTTACAATTTCCCATTTTTTTATACAGACAAAAATCAAAAAAAAACTTCACAATAAATTACATTCTAGTTAAATTAATGCCATTCCCGCACTTGATCATTTTCAGTGAATTTTCGGGGAAAACGCCGCCGAAGCCCTTAAGTGGTGAGAAATATTTTTACACTTTTGATTGCCGGCTCTCGCGCGTTGCGCTGGTCTGCCATGCATTTTTGCTGGGTAATGCCCCTGCAACCGCAGGCGAAGTTCCGCGTTCAAGCCGAACGGTGGGGGTGCCCCGCACCAGATCAGTCGACCACAAGGTGCAAAAATGGAATCGCCCACACACACCAACAGTCCCGCAATCGTCGAATTCGACGTCGCAATCGGCGAGGCCTTGTTTGCAAGCACCTTGGCTACGGTGATCCTGACCAACCTGGTTGCGTCCGGGCGGTTTTCACATAGCGAGGCTGATGCACTTCTCGATGGGGCGACCCTGGTTTTGGAAAGTAATCGCGGCGCTAGCGCTGACAATGTGGCCGCGATCGATTACGCCCTGGTGCGATTGACCAATATCGCCCAACTGCTCAAGCAATTGCGGGACGCCGCGCCGCTGAACAGACCCTCCGTCAACTAGCGCGTCACCCGTTCAGGTCGAACTGGGTGACACGCGCTAAAGTTCTGTTTTCGCAAGGCAAGCCGATCGGATGATGCTCTATGTCAGCGCCTCAGCGGGGCGGGGGCGGAAACCGAAGACGCTCACGGATCGGTTTAACCATCACCGAACTGCCAGGCGCGCATCCAGCCGATCTGGAACACGCCTGTCGCGTCCGGCAGGGCAGGGCCTGGCCATGATCCGGCCCCTCCAACCGCCAGATTGGCAAGCATATACATTGGACGATCCAGGCCACGCGGGGTCTGGCTTTCATGCACCAGCCTGTCATCAAGATAAAAGGACAGCCGGTTTGCCCGCCATGCCACCCCGAACACATGAAAGCCGGCAGTCAGGTCAGGCGCGTTCACTTTGGTGACCTCGTCAAGCGGCTTTCCGTCAGGCACCGCATGCACCGCCACGTAGTAGGTCGACACCGCATCGCCGAGCATTTCCATGACGTCGATTTCTGGCGGCCATTGTCCATTGTCGGGCAGCAGCCAAAAGGCCGGCCACATCCCCTTGCCCCGTGGCAAGCGCGCCCGGATTTCGAAATAACCGTGAAGCTGGGTCAGCGTGCGCTGGGTGGTGATCAGCCCAGAGCAATGGGTCAACCCATTCGGCAGGCCAGTTTTGGGAAATGCCCGGATGCTCAGCCCGTTCGGCCCCAGCGAAAACGAACCCTCGGGTCCGGTATCGCCATACCATTGGGTTTCGTGGTTGTTCGGCAACGTTCGGTCGCCCCCGAAATAGGTCGTTCGCCAGGTCTTGCGCCCGTCGATATAGCCGGTGGGCGAGGCATCGAACTGCCGAAATTCATCGGCAAAAGTTGCCCGCATCCCGCGCCGGTCCAGGGTTTGCCCACCGGCGGGGGATTGCGCTGCCGCCATCTTGCTCCCCGCCAGCACCGCAAGCACGGTGCGACGGGTCAGGGGGGCGGGTTCGGGCGCGATGTTTAATGGCATGGGCCAGCCTTTCGGAGAAGCCAGCCTTTCGTAAAAGCCAGCTGGCGCAGGATGGGCGAGCAACGCCGGCACAACAGCCAAGTTGCGCCGGCATTGTTGGTTACGGGATGAAAGCGCGGATATTCGCGCCCGTTTGTGCGAAAGGCAGGATGATCGCGATAAATTTCTGGAAATCACTCGACGGCGAATTCGATACAAAGATCAAATCATTTTTGTGCATCGGAAATTGCTGCGCCAGGAACAAGGTGGCCGCGTTGGTGAAATCGGCGCGATAGACCGTCGGCACCATCGTCGGCGCATCGGCCGGTTGCGGCACGCCAATTTCACGCAGCAAAGCGGAACGCTCGAAGCGGAATAGGAATACCGCCGTCGGGTTGGCTAGGTCGTCGGCAAGACCACCGGCGCGGGCGATGGCGTCGGCCAGTGACAGCGTGCGGTCTTCAAACGCAAAGCGCCGGTTGAGCTGGGTGATGCTGGCGGTTTGGCCAACCGCCCCAAGCGCCAGAAAATAGCGTGGCTCGTGGGTGACGATAACGGAATCGCCCTGTTGCAGCTGCACATTCTGGCGCGCGTCGTATAATACTTCAGCCATCAGGACACGCTCGCTGATGCCACCGCGTTGCAGGGTGATCATGCTTTCATAGCTGGGAAAACGTGGACCGCCGGCGCGGGCCAATGCCCCAAGCAAGCGTTCCCCACCCGGGTCGACGCCGAAACGCGCTGAGGAGTTGACATCTCCCGTGACATTTACCCCGTTGGACCGCCGCTCCTGAATGGTCACGATCACTTGCGGTTCGAGCGCGCGTGCGCTGATGCGCGCCGCGATCGACCGTTCCAGTTGCGAAGGGGTCAGCCCGACGGCGCGGATCGACTGACCGAACGGGATGGTAATTGTGCCCTCGCGATTGACCTGCTGGGCTGGAAGCTGCACGAAGTTTCCTGGACGCGACCCTGGCTCGGCGGGAATGAACAACCCACCACTTTGGGCTTCAAAGATAGTGGTGGCGACGATGTCTCCCACACCGATCCGGACGTCGCTCTCCGGGGTAGCGATCACTGCCGGACTAAATCCGCTTCCCACCGGCTCGGCGGCAAGGCGGGCGACGTTGTCCGGATCGAGCGTCACCACGGAATAGCCGAGCCGGGGACGTTGCGGGGTTCCCACATCCCCGGTTTTGCTACCCGCCCCCTCCATCACATCGGCCATGCGTGGGCCGGATGCCGGCGTGAAACCGGTGCACGCGCCAAGCATCACCATGCTGACCATCGTGGCGTGCCTCAAGCGCAGCCGGGCGGCCGGGCGGCGGCGGAAATCGGCCGGATGTGGGGGTGGAGTTGGCATGGCTTGGGGAATCCTTGATCAGAGTGTTGAAGCTGCACCTGCCGTACAGCCCTTCGTCGCCACCGCTTGCGCGGCGCAGCGTTGACGCGCCAATCGCCGGACGATCCGGCGGCAACGTTTCACCCTGTGATGAGCGAACGTCGGGATTCAGGACGGGTTGCACCCTGGTTAAAATTTTTTTTACGATAACGTTAAAATTTGTGCCTGATGGCCTGTCGTTCTCGTCTTGGTTAGTTTCGAGGACAGGATGGCAACCTTGATGCGGTTCAAACGCTGAAACGCATGCGCCCGCTTTGGGCGACAAGGCGGGAAGCAGGCAAATGCGTTTGGTCTATCTTGTGCACGACCTCGGCGACCCTGCAGTTGCGCGTCGGTTGGTGATGCTGCGGGGCTGTCTCGCCTCGGCGGTGGTGATCGGGTTTCACCGTGGGCCTGCCGCGCCGGCAACAATTGAAGGTTGGCCGGCAATTTCGCTCGGTCGCACTGCGGATGGCCGTCTTGGCAAGCGCATCCTTTCGATAGCGGGGGTCTATGTCACCGCCGGGCGCCTGCGCACAATCATTGCGGGGGCCACGGTGCTGATGGCGCGTCAGCTTGAAATGTTGGTATTGGCTACCATGCTGGCCCGGCGCTTCGCCCGAACGGCGATGGTCGCTTATGAATGCCTCGATGTACACCGGCTAATGGTCGAAAAATCACCGGCCGGACACGCGCTGCGCTTGGTCGAAGGCCGGCTTCTGCGCGCCACCGACATGGTCATTGTAAGCTCAGACGCGTTCGTTTCCGCCTATCTGCGTCCAGTACATAATGCGGGTCTGCCGCCGTTTTGCCTGATTGAGAATAAAATTCTGGGATGCGAAACAGTGGCGCCGGTGGCGGCGCCGTCCCGCAGACCAGGTCCGCCCTGGCGCATTGGCTGGTATGGGGTATTGCGTTGCAAGCGCAGCCTCGCGCTTTTGGCCGACCTTGCCCGTGCGCTGCCCGGTCAGGTTGTTGTCGAATTGCGCGGTCGGCCATCCCGCGCGGCGATCCCTGATTTTGACCGGATCGTCGCCGCAGCGCCAGGCCTGTCGTTCCACGGTCCCTACGATCGCAAGACCGACCTCGCGACGCTTTACGGCGCGGTTCATTTCGCCTGGGCGGTGGATTTTTACGAGGATGGTGCAAACTCACAATGGTTGCTGCCGAACCGGCTTTATCGAGGGGGATTTTATAATTGAGGTCCGATTGCAGTTGCATGGGTTGAAACCGGATATTTTCTTGCC
>JACMOQ010000399.1 GCA_014377905.1 Acetobacteraceae bacterium
CCGCACTGCAATACTGCGCGCATGGGCACCCAGGCCCTCGGCTTCAGCTAACGCAACGGCCGCGTGTCCAACCGCGCGCAAAGCGCAGGCATCGGCTTCAACCCATGTGGTCCGTTTGAGGAAGTCAAACACCGACAGACCCGAGGCAAACCGCGCCGTGCGACCGGTTGGCAGCACGTGGTTAGGCCCCGCGACATAATCGCCCAATGCCTCGGGTGCAAACCGGCCCAGGAAAACTGCGCCGGCATGGCGGATCCGGGCGAACAAAGCCTCGGGCATCGGCGTCATGATCTGCAGGTGCTCGGGCGCAAGGCGGTTGGTCAGCGCAGCCGCCTCATCAAAGTCCCGCACCACGATAACCGCGCCATGATCGCGCCACGATGCCCCGGCAATCGCCGCGCGGGGCAGGGTGGTAAGCACGAGGTCAACCGCCAAAATCACCGCCCCGGCAAAGCCCGCGTCATCGGTTATCAGTATCGCCTGGGCGACCTCGTCATGTTCGGCTTGGGCCAGCAGGTCGAGTGCCACATGGGTAGGATTATTGGCCGCATCCGCAATCACCACCACCTCCGACGGCCCGGCGATATTATCGATCCCCACCCGGCCAAAAACCTGGCGCTTGGCCTCGGCGACATAGGCATTGCCCGGCCCGACAATCCGGTCCACCGGGGCAATCGTTGCCGTGCCCCAAGCCATCGCCGCGATCGCCTGGGCCCCGCCAATGCGGTAAACCTCATCCACCCCGGACAAATGCGCTGCCGCCAACACCAGCGGATTGAGCACCCCATCCGGCGTCGGCACACACATTGCCACCCGGCCGACGCCTGCGACCCGGGCCGGCAAGGCGTTCATCAATACCGATGACGGATAGGCCGCCTTGCCGCCCGGCACGTATAGCCCGACCGCATCGAGTGCCCCCCAGCGCATCCCCAAAATCAGCCCCTCGGCGTCGGTCATGCGCAAATCGCTGGGCATCTGCGCGCGATGAAACGCCTCAATCCGACTGGCCGCAATTTTCAGCGCCGTCATCAGCGTCTGCGGCACCTCGGCGATCGCGGACAAAATCTCGCTTTCGGTGATCCGCAGGCGGTCCGACGTGATCGCCATCCGGTCAAACCGCGCGGGCAAGTCACACAACGCCGCGTCCCCGCGTTGGCGGACTTCGGCGATAATCGCGGCAACCGGGGCATCCACCCGCGTTGTTGTGTCTCGCGCCTGATCGAGCAAGGCCGCAAAGCCCTGTTCAAAATCCGCATCGCGCGTGTCGAGCCGCTTCACGCCGATAACGCCGCACGGAAGCGCGCAATCAAGGCGCCAATCACCTCCGGCCTGGTCTTCAACGCGGTCCGGTTGACGATCAGCCGGCTGGTCACCACCGGGATAATAACCTCGGTCTCCACCAGCCCATTGGCTTTCAGCGTGCTGCCGGTTGCCACCAGATCGACAATCACCCGGCTTAAACCCAGCTTCGGCGCCAGTTCCATCGCGCCATTCAAATGCACAATTTCCGCCTGCACCCCGCGCGCCGCGTAATGCTTGCGCGCGATATTAGGATATTTGCTCGCAACCCTAATCCGCGACCAGCTGCTCGGGTCATCACCGCCAACGGTCTCTATCGGCTCGGCCTCCGACACCCGGCAGCGCCCGATGCCAAGATCGAGCGGCGCGTAAATTTCCTCGTAGTCGAACTCCGCCAGCACGTCCGATCCGCAAATCCCGATTTCCGCCGCGCCGAACGCCACGAATGTCGCCACGTCAAAACTACGCACCCGAATGACATCGAGCGCCGAATCATTGGTCGCAAAGCGCAGATGTCGGCTGTCTTCGTTATCATAGCCGGCCGACGGCACGATGCCGGCACCAGCGAGCAACGGGGCGCATTCAGACAGAATGCGGCCTTTCGGCAACGCCAGGATGACCGGCTTTGAAACGGTATCGGGCGCGAGGCTGGCTGTTTTGAAAACGACGCTCATGGACCGGTCTGATACGCCTAACGCCGTCCTAGCAAAACCCGCGCCGGCGCATAGCACACGATCCTAGGCGGCGTTCTGAATTGCGACACGGTCGACCTGGATGATCACCCGATCGGATGGTTCCCTAACGCGCGGCGACGGACGCCGAGGAGGGCGAGCAGGCCGGTTGCAAATATCGCGGCAGAAAACGGTTCTGGTACGTCGGTGGTAACGAGTTGCAGCCCGTTGATCATTGCCTGGTAACGGCCACTGGGAATCGCGGCGGTAATATTAATTACACCAGCGTTATCGGCCGTTCCGGTAAAAAGGGTGTAGTTGTCGTTGGCAATGAAGGTTGATGCGTAATCCTGCAGTGCCGTTTGGGTGGCGCCGTTGACATTAAAATTCTCGCCATAGCCGGCAACCTGATCGCTATCGCCGTAGATATACAGCGAAAAGCCGCTATTTGCAGCAAGGCCGGAGAGCATTACACTAACGGGAGTGCCCTGAGTGTAAAGGAAACTGTTCATCAGCGCGACGTAGGGCGTGGAGTTGAACGGGCTTGAGCCGCCCAACGTCCAGGCGCCTTGGGCGTTAAAGTTCATCGTGACAGCGGTGGCGGCCCCCGAAGTATCGTTGAGGCTGGCGCTTCCGCCGCTGGCGGTGAAGTAGTTCCATTGATCGCCTGCGTTGCCGATGACGGCACCGCCGGAAAAGTTGTTTCCCTGATTGGGATAATTTGAGGAGAATTGGACATTTATGTACGCGGCGTGCGCGGAGCAGGCGAACAAAAAAGTGAGAGTGGCAACCGCTTTCGGAAAGAAGATGTTCATTATTTCAACTTTCTAGAAGATTTACACTAACTAGATATAAGTAACTATCTTACCAGCGCAGAAGGGAAAGTGCAACTAAAATCAATTATTTCCAACGATTATCGCAAGCGTTCTATGTCCGCCCCGCACGCCGCCAGTTTCTGCTCAAGCGCCTCATACCCGCGATCCAGGTGATGCAGGCCGTCAATCACCGTGTCGCCGCTTGCCGCAAGCCCGGCCAGGATCAGGCAGAATCCAGCGCGCAAATCGGTTGCCAGCACCTGGGCGCCGGATAATTGCCCCACCCCGCGGACGATTGCCGATGTGCCATGCACATTGATCCGGGCCCCAAGTCGGCCCAGTTCGGCAACATGCTGGAAGCGGTTTTCAAAAATCGTTTCAGTGACCATCGACGCACCGTCGGCCACTGACAGCATCGCCATGAACTGCGCCTGCATGTCGGTCGGAAAGCCGGGATAGGGTTCGGTGATGATATCGACACCGCGCAAGCCGGCCAGCCGGCGCACCTTCACCCCGCCATCGCCCGCCGTTACCTCGACCCCGATTTCAGTGAGCGCGCGTACCACAGCGCCAAGATGGTCAAGCCGGGCGTGGCGCAAAAACACCTCTCCCCCGGTGATTGCCGCGGCGCAGGCATAGGTCCCGGTTTCAATCCGGTCGGCAACAATGGCATGGGTCGCGCCATGCAGCTTCGCCACGCCCTCGATGGTCACCGTCCCGCCGCCAATTCCGGTAATCCGTGCCCCCATCGCCACCAGGCAATCGCACAGATCGGTGATCTCCGGTTCCTGCGCCGCATTGGCCAGCACGGTTTTGCCATTTGCCAGCGTCGCGGCCAGGATGATGTTCTCGGTCGCGCCGACGGATGCAAACGGCAGCACAATCGTCGCACCCTTCAAGCCCTGCGGCGCTTGGCCGTGCACATAGCCGCCATCGAGGCGAAATTTCGCCCC